>JAMCWV010000168.1 GCA_023481025.1 Gammaproteobacteria bacterium | reverse complement strand
TGATTTACCTGTGGAGTTAACACAGACCTGTTGCACTGGTTAAAATACTGTATATACTCACAATACACTGTACAGAAAAACAGGTAAATCATTATGCATTCAGTCATCACCCCAGGTAGCCGTCCGTTAACTCCGCGACAAAGTGAGATTCTGGAACTCATAAAAAGTACGATTGACGCCACCGGGATGCCGCCCACCCGTGCGGAGATCGCCAAACGACTAGGCTTTCGTTCAGCAAACTCTGCTGAAGAGCATTTAAAGGCGTTGGCCAAAAAAGGTGTGATTGAAATGTTACCCGGTATGTCACGCGGTATTCGCCTGGTTAATCATCAAGCTGAGCCGGAACCAGAACAGCTAGGATTGCCGCTGGTTGGTCAGGTCGCTGCGGGTGAGCCTATCCTTGCCGAAGAGCACATTGAGAACCGGGTTGAAGTTGATCAGAACCTGTTTAAACCTGCCGCAGATTTTCTGCTCAGAGTGAAAGGCATGAGTATGCAAAAAATTGGCATCCTCGATGGTGACTTACTTGCTGTGCATAAAACAAATGAAGCTCGCAACGGCCAGGTTGTGGTAGCAAGAATAGAAGACGAAGTCACGGTTAAACGTTTTGAGCGACAAGGTAGTACCGTTTTATTGCACCCAGAGAATGACGAATTTTCAACTATTTATATTGATTTAACGACTCAACCATTAACCATCGAAGGGTTAGCTGTAGGTGTGATTCGTAACGGAGACTGGTTATGAACCCAACAAGCAAACAACATCGCCACCCAGGACTTTGGTCAGTACCCACTGAGGCCGCATTTGCTACGATAAGCAATTTTCCTCAGCAAACCAATGGTCAGCGACCAGCACCCACGCTCGAACTGTGTGCCGCCAGTGAGTTCAGTGATCGTCACCAGCAGGTCGCCGAAGTCACTACCGCGCTAAAAAATTGCGCCAATGACACTGACATGGCCGGACACTGGGTGACCATCATTGGTCAACCAAACACCATTTCCAGTGCAGAACTGACCCAACTTATCGATCATTGCGGCGTGCCCGCACATCGGGTGCGTTGGTTACGCCCCAGCGACAGTGAAAATAGAGCATGGGCCGCAGAACAGGCGCTACTACTCGGTAATAGTGCGTTAATTATTGCCTGGTTGGGCCAGTGCCATTCCCGCGACGCTCAGCGCCTGCAATTAGCCCGCCGTCACACGCAGGCCAACACATTGCTGTATAGCGAGAACCCCGAAAAGACTCCACTCCACTAACCCCTGCAGGGGTCCCCCAAGGGGCTGTTAACAACAGCCCCTTTTTTCTTAACAAATATGATGCTATTTTGATCTGCGACAATATGTCCTAAAACGCTGTTACACGTCATTGCTGTCAATCTGACCAGAACCATAAGGATTGTGGCGTGCGATCGCAGAATAACCTAAAAAAACAACAAGCCTGTGCATGCAGGAATAATAATTAAAACGATAACAAAGGGTTAAGCGAGAACTGCGATTTCCGGGGAAAAGCCGTTCCGATTCTTGCTGACCTCTTTGTTCTGGCGTTGCGATTGCCCCCGCCGCAATCAGGCAACAAAAGACCAAGAGGAGATGTCGAGTGAAAGCGAGACTGTACCGCGTGCTAACAGCATTAACGGCGTTATTGGTGATGCCAACTGCCTTTGCTGAAAGCCTGCAACTAAATATGACGCGTGGAGTGACTGACACTAGTGGCTCTGTTTACTCCCTACATATGTACGCATTTTTCGTGTGTGTAGTGATTGGCGTGCTTGTTTTTGCCGCTATGTTCTGGTCGATGATTCGTCATCGTAAATCCCGGGGCGTGACACCTGCGAAATTCCACGACAATGTTAAAGTTGAAATTGCCTGGACCATCATTCCATTCTTAATCCTTATTGCCCTGGCATTACCTGCCACGTTCCTGCTCATCGACATGGAAGATACTGACGATTCAGATCTGACAGTGCTGGTAACAGGTTCACAATGGCGCTGGGATTACGAGTATTTCGACTATGATGTCCGCTTCCGCAGTAATATGGCAACCATGCGCGAACAAGTGTATGGCAACCTTCAAAAAGGCCAGAATTACCTGCTTGAAGTTGATCGCCCGCTGGTGATTCCAACCGATCGTAAGGTGCGTTTCCTCATCACCTCCGACGATGTTATCCATAGTTGGTGGGTACCGGAGTTTGCGATTAAGAAAGACGCGAACCCAGGGTATATCAACGAAGCATGGACTCGGGTTAATGAACCCGGTATCTATCGGGGTCAGTGCGCTGAGCTGTGTGGCCGTGATCATGCGTTCATGCCGATAGTTGTCATTGCGCTTGAGCCAGAGGACTTTGAGGCCTGGATCAACAACGAAGAAACTCGCTTAGCTGAAGAACGCGCTGAAGAGGAACGCTTGCTTGATATGCAAATGAGCATGAGTGAGCTCATGATCATGGGTGAAAGTGTTTACAACGCGCAATGCGCAGCCTGTCACCAGCCAAATGGTAGTGGTGTACCAGGCGTCTTCCCTGCCCTTGCCGGTGAAGGTATGTCAATCGACCCTGACGGACTGGATTCACATCTTGATATCGTCATTAACGGCGCGCGTGGCACCGCCATGCAGGCATACCGTGATCAGCTCAGCATGCGTGAACTCGCTGCAGTCATTACTTACGAGCGTAACGCTTGGGGTAACGATACTGGCGATGAAGTGCAGGCCGCTGATATTCATAATTATATTCAAGGCACTAATTAAGGGGGGATGGCCATGAGCACAGTAGTAGATACACATCTTGATCATGACGACCATCATGACCATAAGCCCACGGGCATAAAACGTTGGCTGTTTACCACCAACCATAAAGACATCGGTACGCTGTATTTATTATTCAGCTTTCTGATGTTCTTCCTCGGTGGCACCATGGCACTGGTTATCCGTGCCGAACTGTTTCAACCGGGTATGCAAATCGTAGACCCTCATTTCTTTAACCAAATGACCACCATGCACGGCCTGATCATGGTCTTCGGTGCGGTAATGCCTGCCTTTACAGGTCTCGCCAACTGGATGATTCCGATGATGATCGGCGCGCCTGACATGGCATTACCACGAATGAACAACTGGAGCTTCTGGATCCTTCCTTTTGCCTTCCTGATTCTGTTGTCTTCGATGTTCATGCCTGGGGGTGGCCCGGCGTTTGGCTGGACCTTCTATGCACCGCTATCAACCACCTACAGTACGGATTCCACCGCATTGTTTGTGTTTGCCATTCATATTATGGGGATATCCTCCATCATGGGGGCGATTAACGTCATCGTCACCATTATGAATATGCGGGCACCGGGGATGACCTACATGCGCATGCCTTTGTTCGTGTGGACCTGGTTTATCACTGCGTTCCTGTTGATTGCGGTGATGCCGGTGCTCGCGGGTGTGGTGACCATGGTGTTAACCGATAAGTACTTTGCCACCAGCTTCTTTGACGCCGCTGGCGGCGGTGACCCGGTATTGTTCCAGCATTTGTTCTGGTTCTTTGGTCACCCGGAAGTTTACATCATGATCTTACCGTCCTTTGGTATTGTCTCAGCGATTATTCCGGCCTTCGCGCGTAAGCCTTTGTTCGGTTATGCCTCGATGGTGTACGCAACTGCAGCTATTGCCGGCCTGTCGTTTCTGGTCTGGGCGCATCATATGTTCACCACCGGTATGCCGGTCTTCGCGTCGTTGTTCTTTATGTACATGACGATGCTGATTGCAGTACCTACCGGGGTTAAGATCTTTAACTGGGTGAGCACCATGTGGCGCGGTGCAATGACTTTTGAGTCGCCGATGCTATTTGCCCTGGCGTTTGTCATTCTGTTCACCATTGGTGGTTTCTCCGGCATTATGCTGGCGCTGACACCTGTGGATTATCAGTATCATGACACTTACTTTGTGGTCGCTCACTTCCACTATGTACTGGTCAGTGGCGCGGTGTTCTCGATTATGGCCGCTGCCTATTACTGGTTGCCTAAATGGTCAGGGGTTATGCCTGACGAGGGCTTAGGCAAGTTACACTTCTGGTGTTCTGTGGTGTCGGTAAATATCCTGTTCTTCCCAATGCACTTTGTTGGCCTGGCGGGTATGCCTCGACGGATTCCTGACTATGCGCTGCAATTTGCGGATATCAACGCCATTGTCAGCATAGGTGCATTCCTGTTCGGTTTCTCACAGCTTATCTTCCTTGCCGTAGTACTTAAATGTATGGCCAAGAAAGGCGAAGTTGCCCCAGCGAAACCTTGGGAGGGTGCAGAAGGCCTGGAATGGGAAGTCCCTTCACCAGCGCCGTATCATACATTTGATACACCACCCAAAATCACCGAACCGGTCCGTTAAGCGAGGTTTGATATGAGCGAACAACAACGTCCCAAAATTGACAACAGTAAGATGATCACCCGCCTGTTGGCGACGGTTGTTTTAATGTTTGCGTTTGGTTTTGCTCTGGTGCCGCTTTACGAAAAGTTCTGTGAAGTCACAGGTTTTAACGGCCGCACCAGTAATAGTGCGGCCGCAACTGCTGATGGTAACCGTATTGATACCAGTCGTCTGGTGACGATTGAGTTTCATACCCGAGTGAACCGCGGATTACCCTGGCAGTTTGACGCCGAGGTAAGACGTATGCAGGTTCACCCCGGCGAAACGAAGACTGTGAACTTTACCGCACAAAATCGCACTGGTCGTGACATGACAGGACAGGCTTTACCGTCAGTCGCGCCCGGTGAAGCAGCGCCCTACTTGCTAAAAACGGAGTGCTTTTGCTTCCAGAATCAACCGCTGGCAGCAGGTCACACCACAGTGATGCCGATGCAATTTTACGTTGACCCGGATATTCCTAATCACATTCGCACTTTAACTTTGTCTTACATGATGTACGACATGACAGAAGCCGCGGCCCAAGGACGTGTCGTTGTCGACACGTCTGAGTGAGGAACACATAATGAGTTCAGAAAATACACAACATGAAAAGTATTACGTGCCAGATTCCAGTATCTGGCCTTTGGTGGGTGCCGTTGCCCTTGGTTTAATTGCCTTTGGTGCGGCGCATTACACGATTGAATGGTCAAATCAGGAAGCTGGTTTTGGGCACTGGGTGCTACTGGCCGGTATTGTGGTCTTAATAGTCATGCTAGTGGGCTGGTTCCGTGACCAAATCAACGAATCGCACCAGGGTTTGTATAGTGCACAGATGAGTCGCTCGTACCGTCAGGGGATGAGCTGGTTTATTTTCTCTGAGGTGATGTTCTTCCTCGCCTTCTTCGGGGCGCTTTTCTATACCCGAATGATTGCTGTGCCATGGTTAGGCGGCGCCAGTAACAATGTGATGACAGGTGAAGTCTTATGGCCCGCGTTTGAAGCTATCTGGCCGTTAACGACAACGCCGGATGGCCGGGAAACCCAGGCCATGGGCTGGGGCTTACCGTTGATGAACACCATCATTCTGGTGATATCGTCGGTCACCCTTCACTTTGCCCATCATGGTCTGGAACACGACAAGCGTGGCGCGCTGAAGTTATGGTTGGGTATCACGATTGTCCTTGGCCTGATCTTCCTGAGCTTACAGATGTATGAGTATGTGCATGCCTATCGTGACCTTGGCTTAACCCTCCAGTCTGGGGTTTACGGCAACACGTTCTTTATGATGACCGGCTTTCATGGCCTGCATGTGACCCTTGGCGCTATCATGCTGATTGTGATGTTCTTCCGGGTCACCAAGGGACATTTTAATAAAGATAACCAGTTCGCGTTTGAAGCCAGCGTCTGGTATTGGCACTTTGTCGACGTCGTTTGGATTATCCTCTTTTTCTTCGTCTACATTGTTTAAGCAATAAAAAAACGCCGCAGGTAGACCCCTGCGGCGTTGTTCAATCAATATGTACCAAACTGCCCGCTGACTGAGTTAGTACGGTCTAGGGTTTGGTGTTACCACTCCAGTGGCTAACGCAATCAAGATAATCACAATGGCAATCGCGGAAAACAGAACGCGGCGACCAATATAGTGGGACATTCTGGGTCCTTCACCGTCTTGTTTTAAGAAAGTGAATAAGCCCTTGAATAAGTTGTAAATCACATACAGTAGTAGCGCAGCGAGCAGTACTTTTAAAATGATGTTTATCACGCAGTTTCCCCCAGGTTGGTTATTATGTCGTTCATTGGCCTGAATAAAAGATCCACCTTAGTGGCATTAGTGGTTACTGTGCTTGCAATCGTGGTCCTGGTCAAGCTGGGACTGTGGCAAATCGATCGCGGCCAGGAAAAACAAGCCATTATTGATCAACATGCGAGCGCATTGTCACGCGGGCCGCAAACCTTGAGCCAGTCACTCATTGACGCTGCTGATCTGCAAACTGATGATCAGGTTCAAGTGCGCGGTGAATTCGAAGCCGGACAGTACTTTTTACTTGATAACCAGATCTATGCAGGTCGGGTTGGTTACCACGTGATCGGATTACTAACCAGCCCACAGTTGACACAACGACTGGCGGTTAATTTAGGCTGGGTGGCGTTGCCCGGTGGTCGCGACACCCTTCCCGATGTTGAAATGCCTGCAGGCACAGTCAATATTGTAGGCCGTGTTCACTACCCTGCAGAACGCCCCTTTTTGCTGCGTGAACAAAGCTTCACAGCAACGCTGCCGCAACGCATTCAATACCTCGAACTCGCTGCCATTAATCAGCAAATGAATCTGGATTTAGTCCCTTTTAGTGTGTTATTGGATGAATCACAAGACATCGGTTTTGCGCGGGAATGGCCTGTGGTGGTGAGCGAACCCCATCGCCATTATGCCTATGCGGTGCAATGGTTCGGTTTAGCTATCGCCGCATTGGTGATTTTTTTGATCGCTAGCCGGCGTGCACCGAAGTCGAAACAAACAACAAAATAAAAATAACGTTCGCGGAGAATAATAATAATGAGTCAACAAGACACCAAGCAGCAACAAGAGGCTCTGCGTACCAGAAAGAACCGCCGCCTGTTTATCGGCGTATTTCTGTGTTTCGTGATTCCCCTGGCCGGCGCTAAGGTCATTCTCGACATGGGGTGGTACAACCCCGGTGTCACCAACAAGGGCGTTCTGCTCGAACCGCCGCTTGAAACCAGCGCAGCAGAGAATGAGCAGATGCCACAACACTGGCGCATTGCTTATCGTGTGCCTGCAGATTGTGATGACCTCTGTGTCAACGGTTTGTATGTGATTAACCAGGTTGACCTGGCATTAGGCCGCGAAAGTTCACGGGTCAGCCCGGTTGCTATCCAGGCGGACGACGATGTGCGTAACCTGCCACAACTGTCTGCGGACAGCCGCATGCATTACCTGGTACTGCCTGACTTACACGCAGAGCTGGCAGCGCTGCCAGAGGGTAGTATGTTGATTATCGACCCAATGGGTTTTGTGATGATGCGGTACGAAGGCAGTCGTGATCGCGAACAAGCGATTCAACGCGGTCGTGACTTGCTGGATGACTTAAAAAAATTATTAAAAATGTCGCGAGTGGGGTAATTGGTGATGCGCAAACTGGTTAGGTTTTCCCTGGTTTTCTGTTTTATTGTCATTGTATTGGGTGCTTTTACCCGCCTGACAGACGCAGGTCTTGGCTGCCCTGATTGGCCAGGTTGTTACGGCTTCCTTAGCGTACCGCAAAGTGAAAGTCGTCAGGCCATCGCCGTCGAAGCTTTTCCTGATGCGCCTTTGGATACCCAGAAAGCCTGGAACGAGATGATTCACCGCTATGCCGCAGGTACATTAGGGTTCCTCGTACTAGCAATTGCTGTAGTCGCCATTCGCCGCCGCAAAAAAGCGGATACCCATCATCAACCGCTTAAATTGCCCATATTCCTACTGATTTTAATATGTTGGCAGGCGGCACTTGGCATGTGGACCGTGACCATGATGCTGCAGCCGGTGATAGTGATGTTGCATTTACTCGGTGGCTTCACTACCTTCTCTCTACTTTATTTACTTTATTTGCGGGAAACGCCTTACCGGGCACCCGGTGGTGACCCCGCCCTTCGCAAACTACGCTCGCTAGCAGCATTTAGCATGATAGTGGTGGTTGGTCAGATCGCCCTCGGTGGTTGGGTGGCTGCAAATTATGCAGCACTGGCCTGCACCGAGCTGCCGGTGTGCGAAGGTTCGTGGGTGTCGCAATTAGACTTTGCAGGTGCGTTTAGCCTGCCCCAGGCTGCTACCTATGAATTTGGTGTGCACAGTTATGCCGAGCGAATGACCATGCATGTGATGCACCGTATTGGCGCCATTGTGACGACCTTAGTGCTTGGTTTCCTGCTGTTTAAGCTGTGGGCACAGGCGCAGACTCAACTGTTCAAGAACAGCGCGTTTGTTATCACTGCGTTATTGGTCGTGCAATTGGCGCTGGGAGTTAGTAATGTAGTGTTCAGTCTGCCATTGGCAGTTGCCGTTGCGCACAATGCCGTTGGCGCTTTATTACTCATTGCCCTGGTCGGCTTGAACTATAATTTATCCCGTAAAGCATAATAAAAAAGGGGCTTCTCATGGCACAACAACAGACAATAGCCCATAGCGGGTCAAAACGCGCCCACTGGCGAGATTACCTCGAACTCACCAAACCCCGTGTGGTTGCATTATTGCTACTGACGGCCGTGGTAGGTATGTGTCTGGCTACCACGACCTGGGTGGCGCTCGACATTATGATCCCAGCGGTAGCGGGCATTGGCCTGATGGCTGGCTCTGCCGCTGCGGTCAATCATTTAGTGGATCGCCACATCGATGCGAAGATGGCCCGCACCCTTAGGCGCCCGCTGCCTACCGGCGCATTATCACCGGCCCGCGTGCTCACCTTCGCCGCCATTATTGGTGTGGTCGGTTACATTATCCTCGATGTGTTTGTCAATCGCATCACTGCGTTATTAACCCTCGCCAGCCTGGTCGGTTACGCCTTTATTTACACCATGTACCTGAAACGTGCCACGCCGCAAAACATTGTGATTGGTGGCATTGCCGGGGCGGCGCCGCCGCTCCTGGGCTGGACCGCGGTAACCGGCGAAATCCACGCCAATGCCATTTTACTGGTTCTGATTATATTCACCTGGACACCTCCGCATTTCTGGGCACTGGCCGTGCATCGGGCGAAAGACTATGCCAAAGCTGAGATCCCAATGTTGCCAGTCACCCATGGCATCGATTTCACCAAAACCTGTATCCTGCTTTATACCATTTTGCTAACGGTGGTGTGTGTACTGCCTTACTTAACTGGCATGTCTGGTCTGGTCTATCTGATTGGCGTGAGTGCCCTAAATATTGGTTTTCTTGGCTATGCCTGGCGCTTGAAGTATGCGCCGAACAAGCACACGGCTTTTAATATGTTTAAGTATTCAATCTGGTACTTAATGGGCTTATTTATTCTTCTACTTGTGGACCACTATATTTTCTCATGATGTTACGTGCTGTTTTTGTCATTCTTTTAGTAGCCGTCACCGTTGGTGGCGTGTGGAGTTATCAAAAAATCGCTAACCCGGGGCCACCAACGTTAGAGACCAGCCTGCTGTACCAGACGCAGCGCACCATTGACCCCTTTGAGCTGCGCAGTACCGAGGGTGATAGTGCTGAAGGTCAAGGGGTGAGTCTTCAGGATCTTGAAGGCCAGTGGACGGTCATTTTTACCGGTTACACCTTTTGTCCGGATATTTGCCCGACGACCATGGCGCAGCTGCAACAGAGCTGGCAAGAGATTACTGAGCTCACTGATACGCCTATGCAGGTGTGGATGGTCTCGGTAGACCCCCAGCGTGACGATATCCCTCGCTTACGCCAGTATGTCGGGTTCTTTAACCAGGGCCTGGCTGATGACGTACGCACACCATTTGTCGGCATTCGGGGCGAACACAAAGATTTATTCCCCTTTGTGCGCAATATCGGTTTGATGTATAGCATTCCGGATGAAGATGAAACCAATTATCTGGTTAATCACAGTGCAGCGATTATCTTAATTAATCCACGTGGTCATCAGCAGGCGGTCTTTCGCGCCAGCCATGACCCGGGGATGATTCCAACGGTCAATCCACAATTGTTGGTTAGAGATTTGAAGCGTATTCTGCGCTACCTCGAGTAAGCCCATTGCACGCTTACCCGGGTAGCTGAGGCGGTTTCTGAACGCTGCTTAACCAGGCCAGCTGCCCTCTTCGTCCATGCGTATCCATTGTTGTGAATACCAGTAAAACCGGCCCGGCTTACTGATACTCGGTGCTGTGCAGTTATAGCGCGAGCGGCCAATATTAAGCGGTTCATCGGTTTGAATGCGCATCGTTGTATCATCGACCCACTCAATATCAGCTGGCTGACTGCGAATAAAGCAGTTTACCTGCGCCGGGCGAAAGTCACGCACCTCAAACTCAATCTCTAATACCGGTCGGTCCTGTTCATACGTGAGCAGGGTGTCGTCATAGCTTACCTCTTTGATAGGAAATGACAGCGCTGCCATTTTGGTTCCCAGGGTATCGAGATTGGCGTAAATACCGGCGGCGGCAAAGCGTGGGATAGCGCGGAAATCTGAGCTTGGACCGAACCCGCCTGAGTGTTGGGCAAATGCAGTAAAACCAAGTTCGTCGATGATCTCAAGTAATGCGTTGTCATACTCGCCATAGGGGTAGGCGAACAATTGGTAGCTGACGCCGACTTCATCAAGAATTTTTTGCTCAGTGGACAAGATATTTTCCGCCATCCGTTGACGCCAATCGCGCTCACTTTCACCTGCATGGCGGCGCGGCATATGGGCATGGTCAAGGCTATGATTGGCAATGATTACGCCATCCTCATGCAGCTGGCGAATCTGATCCCAGCTCATGTAACGGCCTGGTCGGTCACCCACCGGGTCCGTGGTGACAAACAATGTCCACGGCACCTCGAACTCCTGCAAAATAGGGTGGCCAACGCTGAATATATTTTCGTAGGCGTCATCAAATGTCAGCACCACAGCCTTATCTGGTAAGTCGCGGCCTTGCCGAATACCCTCAACAGCGTGCTGCAGGTCGATGACAGTAAAGTCGTTGTCCTGTAAATAGGTCAGATGAGCGCGTAGCTCGTCTGGTGACACAGACGTCGATCGTGGTGTACTGTCACTCACGTGATGGTACATTAGAATCGAAACACTTGGCTCGGCCTCAGCTTGTGCCAGGTGCATAGGCGCACTGAGCCAGCCCGCAAGTGCGAAAAAAACAGTCATTGCGAAACCGCAAACACGCATAGGTTATCCCCTTTTGTTACACAGCATTCTTAAGCACCCCCAGGACCATCGCAAAGTGTTTGCTATTGCCCTGCCAATGATTATCTCTAATATTGCAGCGCCAATGCTGGGCCTGGTAGACACCGCTATCATAGGCCATTTGCCGGACGCTATCTACTTGAGTGCAGTGGCTATTGGCGCCATGGTGATTAACTTCGTCTATCTGTTGGCGATATTTCTGCGCATGTCCACCACCGGTGTAGTGGCTCAGTCTTTTGGCAGTCAGGACCGCCCCGCCCAGCAACGTCACTTTATTCACGGCCTGGTATTTGCCCTCGGTCTTGGGCTGTTGTTTATCTTTATCCAGCCATTATTACTTATGCTGGTGTGGCAGCTGGTGGCGGCAACGCCTGAGCTGCAGGCATTAGCGACCGAGTACATTCAAATCCGCTTATGGGGCGCGCCGGCTGCATTGATGGTGCTGGTCGTGCTGGGCGTATTGCTCGGCCGGCAGCAAGCGCGCTCAGCCATGGTGCTGGTCATACTAACCAACGCCATCAACGTAACCCTCGATGTGATTCTGATTATCGGCTTAAACATGAATGTTGCTGGCGCCGCCTGGGCGTCCGTTGGTGCTGAATGGGTCACCGCCCTTGCCGGGTTGTATTGGGTCTGTCGCAGCCTTAATCTAGGCTGGCACAACCTACCGATGCCCCGGCTAGCAGAGTGCCGCGCGCTACTTAGCATTAACCAGCATATTCTGGTGCGCTCCATTGTTCTGCAACTATGTATGGCGATGATGACTGCATACGCGTCTTATTACGGCGCCACCACCGTTGCTGCCAACGCGGTATTGATGCAGTTTCTGATGCTGATATCACTGGGTTTAGACGGTATTGCCTATGCCAGCGAAGCGTTGCTTGGCGAAGCTAAAGGTCAACGCCGTAGTGACCGTTTGCGGCACTGGTTCCGCCTCTCCCTATTCTGGTCTGCGCTGTTCGCTGTGTTTTACAGTCTGATGTTTGCATTGTTTGGGGTGCATATCATTGGCCTTATCACCAATATAGAGGAAGTCATTTCGACTGCCTCTAATTACCTGCCCTGGCTCATTGCGCTGCCATTAATCGCCCACTGGAGTTATTTGTTTGATGGCGTCTATATTGGCTTATCGCAGTCTAAAGCCATGCGCGATTCGATGATTCTGGCGGCAATACTGGGGTTTCTGCCTGCCTGGTATTTAACGCTGAGCTGGCAAAACCATGGTCTGTGGTTTGCACTTAGCGTGTTTATGGCCAGTCGTGGGTTGTGGCAGTGGTGGCTACTACACAAGCGGCAGATGCTCAGCGCCGAAAGCACACCTGATTAACTACTGCGTTGCGCAAAAAAGAAGGCCGCCTTGCGGCGGCCTTAAAATGACATGGGCATGTCGAAATTAAAACGTTGGGTAACTGATAATTACTCTACGGCTAAATCATCAAGCAGGATCACACCGAGCGTGTCTGCATCATTACCTACTGCGACTGCAGTATAAATACCACCCGCGTCCACCATAATTTCAAGTGGACCAAGCGCTGCATCAGTGCTGCCTGCAGGCGTAATGGTTACGAAGTAAGTGCCTGCTTCCAGAGCAACGTTACCAGTGCTCACCAATTCATCAGCGACAAACGGAACGCTTTCGAATGCAGGTGCTGAATCACTGAAATCTGCCGTTGGAGTGACATAGATATCGACATCACCGGCAACTGGAGACGCATGGACCAGACGCACACGGGCTTCTGTTGCTACACGACGGTTGTCGAACTCAATAGCCTGTAGGTTTAAGGTGTCATTGCCCAGTTCGCCGGCGGCGAATACTGAACCCTGCCAGCCGTCAACTAACGTTAATTCCTGCGATACTGCTACACCTGTGGTGTCAGCCACTGTTACCAAGAAGTCGTAATCAGCTGCAGGTAAGTTCAGATAGCCTGTGAACTCACCAAAAGCCAGGCCTGGAATGACCGGGTCGCCGGTTACTTCGTTGGCGTACACATCAACAGGTGGAACGTCAGCGGCTGCATGCACAACACGAACATCCGCACCGGTGGTGGTTGAATACACTACGCTGGCACCTTCAGCGTCAGACACTAATAACGCAATCGGCGCGTCGTCAGCATTCGCTGCAATATTCAGCGTCGCCACCAGCATTAAATCTGCACCGGCTGGCAATTCCAGGGTTGGTGAACTAAATAACACCGCACTGGCGTCTCCGGATACGGTCAACGTAACCTGGTATTCGCCCTCGGCGACTTCAACCTGGTCAGTGTAGTCACGATAGGACAAACTAAAGGCTGCACCACCATCGACGATTTCTTCACCTGGCGCAGTCAGATATACGTCCACAGGCACATCCACCGGCGCACCATGCAGAACCTGAATACGCGCTTCACCGGCAGCCACATCACTGACTTCATTAGAAATAATAAATGGACCGAATTCAAACGGGCTTTCTGCACCAAGATTACCCAGTGCAAATACATCGTAGCGCATGCCCTCGTCCAGCGGCAGATCTTCATCAATCACTGTCGTCGTGTCTCCACCCGGCAGGATACCGTCGACGGTAACTGCATAGGTGCCCGCATCGACTTCTAACAGGGGAGATGACATTTGATAGTCAACGCCTTCAAGGCCTGCCAGGATCTCGCCGTTAGCAAGAATATTGACAGCAGGGGCATTGGCTGATGTATGATGAACTCTTAGTTCAGCAGCCTCAGCGACTGGCGGAACTGGAGGGTTGACTGGGCCTACTTCGACCCGTTCGCTGCTGCTATTGCACGCAGCAAGTGACAGCGCAATTGCTGACAGTGCCAAAGTTTGTGTGATTCTGATCATGGTAGTACCTCGTTGATTCACGTAGTTAGTTTCTGCAAAGTTAACTACGGCGGTACAAAGTGATCAGGATCACACTCCCCTTATAAAAGATAACAATATTTCAACTTACCTTGCGCTAAACAATTGATTTACTGAAAAATTTAACCGCAAAGTTAGACAACTTAGTAATAAGAATGCTCACCACGGCTGTGCTCAGTGACATCGCGAACCCCAACCAGCTCCCGCGGGAACTCTTCAAGCAATTGTTTTTCAATGCCTTCTTTGAGGGTCACATCAACCATAGAGCAACCGTTACAGCCACCACCAAATTGTAAAATTGCATAGCCATCGTCAGTGATTTCGGTAACCATGACCTGACCACCATGACTGGCTAACTGAGGATTAATCTCAGCGTGAATCATATATTCGACGCGTTCAATCAATGGCGCATCGTCAGCCACCTTACGTGCCTTGGCGTTCGGCGCCTTTAACGTCAGCTGTGAACCAAGATCCTGCTCGACAAAATCGATCTCTGCTTCAGCCAGGAACGGCGCGCTTTGCTGATCTACAACAGCATCGAAGCCATCAAACGGCAACTTAGTGTCACTCGTCTCGACAGAGTCAGGGGGACAATAGGACACACCACACTCCGCGTTCGCCATACCTGGGTTGACCACAAACACGCGTATGCTTGTACCCTCTGGTTGCTGGCTTAAGAGCTCACGAAAGTGCGCCTGAGCGGATGGTGAAATACTAATCATATCGACCTCTTTTGCATATAGAAACGCATTACTCAGAATACCCGAGTATTTTAGTAGGGTTTATTTTATCGCAAACAAACGGCCATGCATAGTAATCCTCTAGTGCATCTGTAACGCATCTGT
The DNA here is from genome assembly GCA_023481025.1 of Gammaproteobacteria bacterium. The sequence goes on along the minus strand of JAMCWV010000168.1, from coordinate 103 downwards.
TAGCGTGATCGTCATTATTAGTGTGCATTTATCAGAGGATTTTCATGCGACAACATCTGCGACACCACATAATTCGCTTTGGCCTGGCTTTGCTAGCGACCAT
>JAMCWV010000155.1:1399-2876 GCA_023481025.1 Gammaproteobacteria bacterium | reverse complement strand
ACTCTTTCGAGGAGATTCCTGTTCAGTTTGCTGCCAAACAGATTCAGCTGTATTCGATTATTTTCCAAATGCTGAATATGGCGGAAGTAAATGGCGCCGTGCAGAACCGTCGTAAAGTCGAAGACGAAAAATCATTGGCGGCCGTAAACGGTTTGTGGGGCGAACGTTTGAAGACCTTACTTGACTCAGGACTACGTGCCGAAGAGATTGCCCAAATTTTGCCCCAGGTCCGCGTTGAGCCGGTACTCACGGCACACCCCACGGAGGCCAAGCGAGCCACCGTCCTCGAACATCACCGCGAGCTTTATCTCTTACTGGTAAAACGCGAAAACCAAATGTGGACAAGCCGCGAGCAAGCCGAGATTCGACAAGAGATTAAGCTCGTACTCGAACGCTTATGGCGCACCGGCGAGATTTTCGTCGAAAAGCCCGATGTTCAATCTGAATTACGCAATGTGATGCATTACCTTACCAACGTCTTTCCCGAGGTAATTGATTTAGTCGATAAACGCCTACTGCAAGCGTGGGACTATCTGAATCTCGACCCTGCACTATTGCGCAAGGCAAGTCAGTTCCCAAAACTATCCTTTGGTAACTGGGTCGGCGGCGATCGGGATGGGCATCCCTTTGTCACCCCCGAGGTGACGGCGTATACCCTAACGACGCTGCGCCTCAACGCCTTTGTTATTATCCTGCGCCTCAACGCTTTTGTCATTATCCGGCGAGCACTCATCAAGTTGGTCACTCACCTGAGTTTCTCCTGCCACTACGCTGACGCGATGCCCGCGCTGCAACGCCGCATTGATGCAATGCGCAGCGAGCTCAGTGATGCAGGAGAGCAAAGCTACCAACGCAACCGCGGTGAAGTATTTCGTCAGTTTGTGAATCTCTGCATCACCAAATTACCACTCGATATCAAGCGCGAGCACGCCACCGAACTGAAAGAGCACACCAGCAGCTACCGTTTCGCCAAAGAACTCATTGCCGATTTAGAGCTGTTGCAGGACGCCCTTATCGCCTATGGCGCGAAGGCTGTGGCCCAACACGATGTCAACCGCGCCATACGCATCGTCGAAACCTTTGGTTTTCACCTCGCGAAACTGGACATTCGCCAAAACAGTAGCTTCCACGACAAGGCCGTAGCGCAATTGCTGACCAGCGCGGGTGAGGATGGCGAGCAATTTTTGACGTGGAACGAAGATGAGCGACGAGCGTTTCTCAATAATGAACTGAAGAAAAACCGGCCCTTTGCCCACTTGAAAACACCCTTGCCCAACGAAGCCGATGCAGCTGTCTCTGCCTTACGCGTAGTCGCCGACCACGTCGAAAAATATGGCACAGCGGCAATGGGTTCCATTATTGTCAGCATGACCCGCGACGTCTCCGATCTTCTAGCGGTTTATTTGTTAGCTCGCGAAGCCGGCCTCACCGAAAATACTGCAGCCGGGTTGCGCTGCAAGATTCCAGTCGTGCCTCT
>JAMCWV010000155.1:0-1389 GCA_023481025.1 Gammaproteobacteria bacterium | reverse complement strand
AGCAAGTAATGGTTGGCTACAGCGATAGCAATAAAGACGGCGGTATTTTGGCGAGCCAGTGGAGCCTTTACAAAGCACAGGAACAGCTCGTGCAAGTCGGCCTCGCCAAAGGTATAAAAATTCGCTTTTTCCACGGTAAAGGTGGCACGATCAGCCGCGGTGCTGGCCCCACGAACTGGTTTATACAAGCGCTACCGCCCTGCTCGGTCAGTGGTGACATGCGCCTGACTGAGCAAGGGGAGACCATTTCGCAAAAGTATGCCAACCAACGCAACGCTAGTTCCAATATTGAAATGCTCATGGCTAGTGCGACAACGGCAACGATTCTCGATTCGCGTAGAAACCTATGCGCGGCGAATCCACACCAAAAAACGTGGGAATTCCTCGCCGAAAAGAGTAAAGCGTTTTATCAGCAACTCATTCAAAATCCGCATTTTCTTGGCTATTTCGGCGAAGCGACACCAATAGATGCGATCGAAAGTAGCCGCATTGGCTCGCGCCCAGCGCGTCGTACTGGAACGCGCACACTTGACGATCTGCGCGCAATTCCATGGGTCTTCAGCTGGTCGCAATCGCGCGCCAACATTACCAGTTGGTACGGCGTGGGTTACACCTTCACGTTATTGAAAGAAAAAGATCCCGACGCCTTTACCGCCCTGAAGGCCTCATTTGCGACCGATCCGTTATTGAAGTACGTGCTCACCAACGTCGATACCGCACTTGCGGCTTCAAACTTGAAGATCATGGAAGCATACGCAAACTTGGTCACGAATGCCGAAACTCGAGCCAACATCTACCCGATGCTGTGCGAAGAACTCAAACGCACACGCCAAATTATCGACGAGTTTTTCGGCAAGCCCTTTCCTGAACGCCGGCCCAATCACTACTACTCCAACGTGTTGCGGGAAGAAGCGCTACAATCGCTGCACCGTACCCAACTGAATTTATTAGCGCAATGGCGCCAGCAGAAGGGAACGGGCAGCAGTGAAGAAGAGCAAGAGCAAACCTTACTGACCCTATTAATGACCATTAATGGTATTGCGGGAGCCCTGCGCAATACGGGCTAGCAATTACGGATGAACAGTAACGGTTTAAGCGTCCGCAAAAACAAGCAAGCCGCAGAATCTGCGGCTTGTCAGTGATGACGTAAGTCTCAGGTGTGCTCTAGAACGGGATATCGTCATCCAAGTCGTCAGTGAATGGCTTCGGTTGCGCCGGCTGTTGGCTCTTCTGCGGCGCATTGTCCCACTGCCCTTGTTGCTGATTCGCTTGCGGCGCAGCTTGTTGGCGACCGCCTTGGTTCTGGTTATTTTGCCAGTCAGGGTTGCCACCACCGCCGCCACCAGAGCGACCATCTAACATTTGCATTTCGTTGGCGACGATTTCCGT
>JAMCWV010000033.1 GCA_023481025.1 Gammaproteobacteria bacterium | reverse complement strand
ACTTGTTTATTCCGGGTGAGCTCAATGTCGATGCGCAAATTATCCCTGAGCAAGAATTTTACCTGCAAGGTATTTTCGTTAACCGCACGTATTCGAGCCGTGCGCAATTAGCGCCCTTGGTGCAAAGTCGGCTGATTAGCCGCAGTGCCACACAAAGTGACCGCCCAGACCCTAAGTATCGTTTAAGCTTGTCGTTGTACGCGTACCAGTATGTGATTGCAATTGAAGCGGCGGGCCGCAATTTGCTTAGCACCGGCGAGGTATCGCGGGAAGAAATAGGCGAACTGCTGGAGCTCACCTCGACCATTTTGAAGCGCCTACGCCGCAACGTACCCAAAGACAGCGGCTTGTCGCGTTATCACGTCAATATTGATAACTACTTGTCGTGGCAAACTGAACAACAATTATTGATGCTGGCGGCGCGCTTGCCTTTCGCCGATGACCAACAGGACTTACGTGACATTCTGGTGAAAGTAGCCAAGCGTGAGCACCAGTACCGCGACGAGCAAAAGTACAACAGCTCAGTAGTGAATGACGACAGTACGCGGATGTCGAATAAAATGCGCTTATTGCGCCGTTTGATTGAATACCCGATTACCTTCAAGCGAAAGACTCAAGAGCTGGGTGTGGGCGAGCAGCGTTGGTTAAAAGCCACCGTAGCAGCGGTGGCGATGACGCTGGTGTCATTTTTGCTGTTCGAGAGCCGCCTTATTCTGGGCGATATCACCGCGATGTTTTTGCTGGTTGCGGCGCTTTTATATGGCGCGCGTGAATTTTTCCGTGACGATATTCGACAAAAAATATGGCTGTGGCTACGTAAAGGGCGACCGAAGTGGAAGCACACCTATGTGGATGTGAACTCGGAGCAAACCATAGGTCGTTCCTTAGAGTGGCTTGATTATATGCCCTATGAAGAACTACCTGAAGAAATTCGTAAAGCGCGCAAGGGCAGTGCGCCGCAACGTGGCGAAACGGTGTTGCATTATCGCAATGATTCCAAAATGCTACCGACGCGTTTTTTAAGTGGTTACGTGGAAACCCGCGAAAGCATTGTGCTCGACTTAGATTTGATTATGCGGGTGATGAACCCGAGTTCGCACTCGGTGTACCGCGTCAGTGACAACGAAGTAGTCGAAGAAAACGTAGAGAAGCGTTATGTGCTAAATTTGGTGGTGCGTGACGTGGAAGGTGATGGCCGAGTGATTCTGCAGCGTTTTCGGATTGTAGTGAACCATGCACGTATTATTGACGTTGAACTATCGGAATAAAAATTAACAACATAATAATAGGCGCTAGGCAAGGCAGTAATAGCTTATAGCGACCGCATCAAGCACAGGGACTATCAAGGAGATACGTGAGATGCAGCGCAATATGAACCGTGCTTCTATGCGTGAACGCGCGCGGCAAATAGTACGCCGAAATAACGTGGTGGTGATGGGCGAGGGGGGCACAGACGCTTTTACTGACTCATGGTTTTGGCTGTGATCAGCGGATTTGGCACAAAGTGATTCCGTTGTTGTCGACGCAGTATCGTTTGGTGATGTTTGACCATGTCGGTTCAGGGGATTCGCAAGTCAGCGCTTACTGTGCCACTAAGTACCAGACACTGCATGCCTATGCCGACGATTTGCTCGAAATCGTCACCGCAATGGATCTGCAAGCACCTATCTTGATTGCGCACTCAGGCAGTTGCAATATTGCAGTGCTTGCTGAGCATATAAGCCCTAATACATTTGCGCGTTTGGTGCTGTTGAACCCTGCGCCAAAGTACGTGAGTGAAGCCGATTTGCAGGCAGGGTTTGAATTGGAAGACGTGCAGCAGACATTGCAACTTATGCGCGACGATTACCCTCAGTGGTGCCAGCAAATGGCGCAGCACGCCATGCAAAACCCGCTGCGACCCGAGCTAAGTGAGCGTCTGCAGGCAAGTTTTATCCAGTCAAATCCGCAAATTATGTATAACTTTGCACGCGCAATTTTATACAGTGACTTTCGCCGTGAGTATACGCAAATTCGCTGCCCGGTGAGCCTTGTGCATTGCCAGCATGACGTAGTTGTGCCAACCTCGATAATTGACTATTTACATAGCAATCTGGCCGATAGCGAAGTGATTCGCTTGGCGGCAGACGGGCATTTCCCGCAGCTCAGTCATGCTTCTATATTAGTTGCGGCGTTACGTGATATTCTGGCGCGCTAAACCGCCTTATTACTTGTTTCAGGAGCCGCCCAGTGTCCGATTCAGCTGTTTCGAACCCCGCACGTAAACGCGAGATTTTTGCTTGGGCCATGTACGATGTGGCGAATCAGGCCTATACCACGGTGGTTATTTCGTTTATCTACTCGGCATTCTTTGTCGCCTACATTGTGCCGGATACAGCAACCTGGCAGGACGCCTACTGGTCAATTGCGCTGATTGGTTCGACCTTGCTGGCGATGGCAATGTCGCCCTGGATAGGCCAGCGCATTGATGAAGGCGCGAGCAAGAAGCGCCTGCTGGCATGGTCGACCATTGTGTGTGCGCTGTTTACCAGTGCATTGGTATTTGTCAGCCCCGGCGATGTCTGGCTTGGTGTCGCGTTGATACTGATTACTAACACCGCGTGGATGCTCGGTGAAGCAATTATTTCTGCGTTTTTACCGGATATCGCGGCACGCAAAAACATGGGCTTAATATCAGGTTTGGGCTGGGGCGTGGGCTATATTGGCGGCCTGATCAGTATGGTACTTGTCACTATTATTATCGTCACCGCCGATGCGGACACCCAAACTGCCAGCTATATCAGCCAGAATCAGTGGTCGATGGTGGCTATCTCCGTGTATTTCGTGCTGTTCGCACTACCGACCTTCTTTTTGCTAAAAGATCGCCGCCAGCCTAAAGTGG
>JAMCWV010000094.1:2010-2891 GCA_023481025.1 Gammaproteobacteria bacterium | reverse complement strand
TGCCATTGCAATCGGTGATGATTGAGGAACCGCTACAAACGACGCAAGAATCAGAGCCGACTCACATCGAAACACCGCAACTGCCGGTTGCTCAACAAATCGAGCGCCGTTATGTTACGACTGGACAAGGCGAAGTTGATACAGTTGGTTTGTCCGATGGCTCGTCGGTGACGTTAAACACATCGACCGTGATTCAAGTTGCGTTTAACGAGAGCGAACGTCAAGTATTGTTGTTGGAAGGTGAGGCATTTTTCGATGTTACCTCTGACCCGGCGCGCCCGTTTGTGATTGATACCGGTACACAAAAAATACGCGTAATCGGCACGAAATTTAATGTGCGGAAGTCTAATAGCGATGTCCGTGTCGCCGTGATTGAAGGAACGGTTGCTGTCTCTCGCAACAAACGCAGCGAATATGAAGATGAAGACGAGCAGCCAGATTTGACGGATTACGTTTTGCAGGCGGGTAGCGTCGGCTCGTTTTCCGCGACAGCCGAAGTTGTAGTGCCAGCCAGCTATGAACAAGTCACCGACGCACAGAGTTGGCGCAAAGGCGTATTCCGCTTTGACGAAGAAAAACTCGACGTTGTTGTGCAAGAATTTAATCGTTATCGCACCCGCAAATTGCGAATTATCGATGCAGAAGCGGCAGACCTAAGAATCAGCGGTGTTTTTCACTTCGGCGAAGGTGAAGGATTAGTCGAAGCACTGCGCGCGACCCTCCCGATTGAAATTGAAGAAACCAATAACGAACTACTTGTTCGCCTCCGCGATTAACTACAAAAATAAATAACTCAGCTAAATCAGCGTATTAGAATTCCGGCTCGGAGCCGGAATTCACGTGCGCGATCGCTAACAGAAACGAATTATCGCGGTCAGTCA
>JAMCWV010000094.1:0-1938 GCA_023481025.1 Gammaproteobacteria bacterium | reverse complement strand
CCGACCCCAAAAGCATGGGAGCCGAAACTTTTTTGGAGGGATCCCACCCCCACCGCGTATACATCTATGAAAATGACAAAAATAAGGTAACAACAATGACAAATCACGGTTTCAAACTGGGCTACATCGCCCGTTGCACCTTGCTTGCGCTCGGTGCCTCGCTCGCTATGCCGCTCGCCGCATCCGCAGACGAGCCGCAGCAAGAAATCAACATCGCCGCGCAAAACGCGGCCAGCGCGCTGCTTCAACTCGCCGAAGAAGCCAACGTGCAAATCATCTTCTCCCCGGAAGCACTGCGGTCAGTCAATGCGCCAGCAATCGCTGGGCAACTGACCGTTAGTGAAGCCATTCAGCGCATCCTAACCAACACCGAGCTCGAGTTCGTCAAACAAAACGACAACCTCTACGTCGTCCGCGAACGCAACGGTGAAAATGGGGCCAACACAGCGGGAAACCCACAGGCTGAGCGCGTTGAGCGTATTCAAGTAGTGGGGTCGAATATTCGTGGCGCTCGCTCAGCCGGATCACTACCGGTTACCTCACTGAGCGAAGAAGACATCATGAACACCAACGCCATGAGCGGTGACGAGCTATTGCGCGCCATCCCGCAAATCGGCGACGTCGCGTTCAACAACGAGCGCGTCATCGGTGGTGTCAACGACGCCCGCGGTGACGTCAGTTCCATCAACTTGCGCGGCATCGGTACCGGCTACACCTTGACCACACTCAACGGCCGCCGCCTCGTGTTGCACCCAGGCACGCAAACCGAAAACTTCGTACCGGTGGCAACGGTCAACTCCAACACCTTACCCGTCCGCGGCTTGTCCCGACTTGAGGTGCTAAGAGACGGCGCTGCAGCAATCTACGGCTCTGACGCCATCGCCGGTGTGGTCAACTACGTCCTCAAAGACGACGTCGATACCAGCGAAATCTCGGTCAGTCATGGCGGCACCGACGGCACGAACTTCGCACAAACAACCATCAATGGCTTGACCGGCATGCGCTTCAACGACGGTCGCACCTATTTAAGCCTCTCTGGCGCTTACTTCAATCGCGACGGCATGATGGCCAGCGAGCGCAGCTATTCAGCTAGCCTCGACTCGCGCTTTCATCCAGGCGTACCAGAACGTTTCCAAGGCGCGGGTGCGCTCGACGGCCGCTTACTCGCTAGCCCATGGGGCACCTTCTGGAGCCCAAGCAATGGCACCTTCCATTTATTACCGAGCGATCAAGCGAATTGCTCCATCGCCATCGACGGTAATGTCTGTGGTGCCGGTGGCTCTCTACCGCAGGACTGGCGTTACGACGCGGCTGCGGAACGGTCGATGACCTCTGATGTCGAACGCTTTAACGTATTTGGTTACTTAACTCACGAAATCGACGCCACCACCGAACTTTTCGCCGAGGCATTGTGGTATTCAGCAGAATCCATTCGCCTGCGTGAGCAAAATGCGAACCTCGCCGCACAGCGCTTCACCATCTCGGCCGATGCCGCCTTCAACTTATTTGGCGAAAATGTTGAAATCCGTAACATTCGTCCCACCGATACCGGCCCACGTCGCATCGAAGTCGAAGACTATAGCTATCGTTTACTGACCGGTGTGCGTGGCATGTGGCAGAACTGGGATTGGGAAACCGCCGCGCTTTATTCCATGGCGAACACGCTCGATACCGACAAAAACCGTATCCGCGCCGACGCGTTCCAAGCAGCGATTAACCAAACCGATCCGAACCTTGCCTACAACCCATTTATCGGTGGCGATCCGCTGAATCCAAACACCGGCATTGGCCGAGATGACGAAGCGTTGTGCCGCGAGGTTCGCGTTTTGCTCACGCAGGCGAATGGATTCTGCTGAATACCACAATGCCTCGGCGAAAAGTTCGGTGGTGGCGTCGATTTCAGGAGTTAAGTAACCAAATACGTCGAAACGCTCGACG
>JAMCWV010000115.1 GCA_023481025.1 Gammaproteobacteria bacterium | reverse complement strand
TGCATGAATAACGGGGTTTTATTCAAAATATGGTTGAAGATTTCAACACCGCGACCTGAATCTTTAATCAAATCCGATTTTTTATGGTGAACCATGGCGACGAGTTTGCCACCTGGTTTGAGTACGCGTAAGGCTTCTTTGACTGCCGCTGGGCCATCGGCGTATTCCAAAGCGAACTGACTGATCACGTAATCGACAGACTGGTCCGCAAATGGCAAGGTCGCCATGTCCACGCCACCGTGAAATTTAATCGCCTGCAGCTTTGCTGCTACGTCTGGTTTCGATTCAAGGGCTGCAACTGGATTGATTTCTGCAGCATCGACACCGTGTACTTGCCACTTCTTGTTGTTCGCTTTGCCATATTCACTGGCCAACATCGCCAATGCACCATTACCAGTACCGACATCAACAATCACCGCGTCATCAGCTAAATCCGCGAGTTCTGCTTGCCAGAATTCCTCGACGTCACCATGGTATCCCGATGCCGACGTTCCTTCTGCAAAACTATTTACAGCTTTCGATATTTTCCAGTACTGACTCCAATGGTTCATAAATTACTTCTTCTCTTCTTGTCGTTATAGTTCAATGAGTGAGCTTAACGTGCGCTGCTTTGCCTGCCGAACGCTCACTTTACACAAGCTTCACCTTACCGCTGAAGCGTTGATCTCGCAAGCGCCAAAGGTGGTTCAAAGGTAAGATTTGTTTATTCGATTAAAGGCGTTACACTCAAGTCGAATTGATAATTTTGCAATTTTCTGCATCTTGCCAAATGGATACCACAGCAATATGACCGATTTTCGCCAGCAAGCTCTTGATTACCATGCGTTACCAACACCAGGAAAAATTAGTGTTGAGTTAACAAAACCCGCCAACAGTGCCAAAGATCTCGCGCTCGCCTACAGTCCCGGTGTTGCTGAGCCAGTGCGCGAAATTGCCGAAAATCCTGACGATGTCTATCGCTACACGGCAAAAGGCAATCTTGTTGCTGTCATTAGTAATGGTACGGCGATTTTGGGTCTGGGTAATTTAGGGCCTGCAGCGTCAAAGCCGGTCATGGAAGGTAAGGCGTTACTATTTAAGCGCTTCGCTGGACTCGATGCGATTGACATTGAAGTAACACACCGGACTACGCAAGACTTCATCAATACCGTCGCAAACATTGCTGGCACCTTTGGCGGCATTAATCTTGAGGATATTAAAGCGCCAGAATGTTTCGAGATTGAACAAGCCTTAATCGAGCGTTGTGATATTCCGGTTTTTCATGATGACCAACATGGCACCGCAATTGTCACCGCTGCTGGTTTACTGAATGCTCTTGAAATTCAAGGCAAAGACATCAGTAAAGTGCAAATTGTCTGTATGGGTGCGGGGGCGGCTGCGATTGCGTGTATGGAGTTGCTAATTAAGTGTGGCGCTTTACGAGAACACATCTACATGCTCGACTCCAAAGGCGTTATTCATACGCGCCGGAGCGATCTGAATGAATACAAACAGTTGTTCGCCAATAATACGGACAAACGTTCGCTGCAAGACGTCATTACCGAGGCGGATGTATTTGTCGGGGTTTCAGGGCCGAATTTATTAGCTGCTGAAGACCTTGCATTAATGGCGGCAAAACCCGTTGTGTTCGCCTGTTCGAATCCAGACCCTGAAATTCGCCCGGACATTGCCTTAGCAACTCGTAACGACCTAATTATGGCGACAGGCCGCTCTGACTATCCCAATCAAGTGAATAACGTACTCTGCTTCCCGTTTATCTTCCGGGGCGCACTCGATGTGCGTGCAAGTGCGATTAACGACGACATGAAGTTAGCTGCTGTGCATGCGATTCGTCAGCTGGCAAAGGAACCTGTGCCTGAATCCGTGCTCCAAGCTGCAGGGGTTGATGCATTGGAATTTGGAACGGAGTACATCATTCCCAAACCTATGGATCCACGTTTATGTGGCCGCGTTGCGCGCGCTGTTGCCGATGCAGCCGTAGCGTCTGGTGTTGCGCGTATTGAGCTGCCAGCCAACTATATGGCCGATCGACAATAAACGCCGGCCTTTGAGGAGGATTAACGTATGCCGAAAACATTCGTTTACACACTATTACTCGCTGCCAGTTTGACATTAAGTGGCTGCGCCAGCTCGCCCGACGCCGAGCCGCGGCCGGAAATCACGCTTAACCCAATTCTCTTACAAGCGTTTCGTGATGATCCTGGAATTGCCCAGTTTCGTCATTCCGGGCCCATCGATGTCGTTTGGTACGACGAAGCTGTGGCCAAAGCTCATCGCGAATACGCGGCTGCAGGTCGCGGCGCTGAGTTGCCAGAGCTACTTGTCGAAGCAGAACGGCAACTGCGCCGAGCCGTCAACTACCCATTGCGCTTTGGCGCATCGGGTAACCGTTTATGGATTGAACCGCGTGGCGCTGATGTCGATCATCGTTTAGTCGCACGAGCGCTCGCAGGAAGCGGCATGTTCACTCAAGTTCAAGCAGGACACTTGCTGTACCACTAAGCGAAAATGCTGCTTTTATCGATAAAAAGGAGGCGTCGCCTCCTTTTTATTTTGAGTCGGCTGAATGAAACGCGTCGGGGTCTTCAATGAGATCGTCTTCGTTGTATTCAATCCCATTCGCATCAAGATAGTCACGCACCGCAGCAGGAATTTTATGAGGATTCTCTTTACGTAAGTCGTCATCGTTCGGCAATGGCTGACCGGTAAACGCATGTAAAAATGCCTCGCAAAGCAATTCACTATTTGTGGCATGACGGAGGTTTAGTACCTGTCGGCGCGTCCGTTCATCGGTCAACACCTTCAGCACATTCACCGGAATTGATACGGTGATTTTTTTTACCTGCGTGCTCTTCTTGCCGTGCTCAGCATATGGATAAATGTATTTGCCATCCC
>JAMCWV010000123.1 GCA_023481025.1 Gammaproteobacteria bacterium | reverse complement strand
CACAATCCATTTTCGCGGTGCAGTTAGGCTGGAAACAGGTCGGAAGAATTTTGTTAGTTTTTGTCGGGGTATTCCTGATCCTGGGCGGCGCTTACTTCCTGTGGCGCTGGCAGTATTTTGGATACCCGCTGCCCAACCCGTATTACAAGAAGGGCGGGGGATCGTTCTATCCGGCAAGTCTGGCAGATTCCATAAACGGCGTACTGGAATTGAGTTTCCCGTTCTGGCTGGTTTATGCCTGGGGTTTGGTTTGCATCATTCAGGCAGGATTAACCCGCTTTGTACAACAGCAGGTCTGGTTTGATAACTTGAAGAAAGCCATTCTTCAAGTATTCAATACGGAAAATCATGGCAGGCTCATCAATATCCTCAAAGTGATGGGGACACTTTTCCTGGCAGCGTTTATCCTCGGACTTTTTCGGCAATCATCCAATTTGCACGCAGCACTGGTGTTCGGACGGTATTCCCCGCAGTTAGCAGGTCTATTAATGGCGCTGCTGGTAACCGGGGTCATCGCCATAAGCGCATCCGGTTGGATGCCGATATATGACAAAAAAACCGCTCATCAATCTGATGTATCAGAAAATGGAAATCCGGCGATCCCTGAAACCATAAGAAACACAATATACACCGGTATTCCAGTTACCGGGTTCGTGATCATGTGGATTTTGTTATCAAATGAAATGAATTACCTGTGGCGTTTTCAATACCCCATCCTTCCGGTTATCTTGATGAGTTGGCCATTGCTGCTTGCGGGATTTTGGAAGTCATTGAACCTGCCCGAACCGAATAAATGGCCGATTGCTTCGCATAGTCTTGTAGTAATTGCCGTAGTTATTCTGGGTGTTGGACTGGTCTGGTCTCAGGCAAACCGTTGGAAGATTAATTATCAAACAGACGGACGGTTCGAAGTGGCGCAGTACCTGTCCCAATATCAGGCAAAAGCATATACTGTTGCCACGACCGAAGCCGGGTTAATCCCATTGTATTCCGGCTGGCAGGCGGTGGATACCTGTGGTTTAAATGACCAGCGGATTGCGCATAATGGCGGGATTACATCGGAGTATCTGGCAAAGATAAAACCTGAAATCATCATGTTTCATGCTGATTTTTCACCCATTGCGCCCCGTCAAGAGGCCGGTGATGCGTGGGAGTCCATGACTCTCACCCTGGATACCTATGCCCGGGAAAATAATTACACTCTGGCGGCTGTCTACGGCGCGAGTCCGGTGGATACCCATTATTACTATGTGCGGCCTGATTTCCCGGAAAGTCAGGAAATTGTCGCGTTCATTCAAAGTTTGGACGGCGGGAAGTACAAATACGGCGCGCATACCATTGATTACAACAAACTGACATGGAAGAAGGAAGGCAATGGCAATTAAACACCGCACGGTTGCGCTGGTGCAGGCACGCATGAGTTCCAGCCGTTTGCCCGGCAAAGTGCTGACAGAAATTCATGGCAAACCGATGATTGCCCGGGTGGTTGAACGAACCCGTCAGGCTAAACGGGTGGATTTTGTGGCTGTCGCCACGACTGTAGACCCGGCGGACGACGCGATAGAAACCTGGTGCAGGCAATCTGAAACACCCTGTTACCGGGGCAGCATGTTTGATGTTCTCGACCGGTTTTACCAGGCGGCGAAATTTTTTGCCGCAGACGTAATTGTCCGGGTGACGGCAGATTGCCCGGTCATTGATCCACAGGTAATTGACAAGACGATCGAAGCCTTCCATGCCAATCAGGCTGATTTTGCCGCCAACCGGCTGCCGCCCCCCTGGGGACGCACCTATCCGATCGGATTGGATACCGAAGTTTGCAGTTTTTCAGCCCTGGAACGTGCCTGGAAGGAAGCCAGTGAAGCCCACGAACGAGAACATGTCATGCCGTATCTTTATGATGTGGACGGCCGTTTTAAGGTGTTCCAGATAAATACATCACCGGATTACGGCGCGTTGCGTTGGACAGTGGATACACCTGAAGATCTCAAATTCATGCAATCCCTGTTCGCATTTCTGCCGGATACCGAATCCTTCACCTGGTTGGATGTGCTGAAGGTCACCCGTTTGCACCCTGAACTGGAAGGCATCAACGCGGATGTGCAGCACAAGGTTTTCAATGAAGTGGATGAACGAATGAATGGGAATGAAGGTTGAGATGCAGTTTTCTGCTACTCACTGAGATTCCCTCTCTCCCCGCCTCTCCCCCGATGGGGACGAGGAGAAAACAAAATCCCTCTTCCCGGAGGGGAGAGGGTCGGTGAGGGGTAGAACTCTGTCCGGCATCTTTCTTTATCAAGGTAAATAAATGATCTCAATTTTCACAGCACCAAAACCATTCACCAATCCGCATATTGCCACCATTCAACGCAATGCCATTCGTTCATGGAAGGCGATAGAAGCCGAAGTTATTCTTCTAGGTGATGAAGAAGGGATTGCTGAAGCCGCTGTAGAATTGGGTGTAAAACATATCCCAAATGTTGCCCGAAATGAATACGGAACCCCCCGCATAGATTCGATGTTCGAGCTGGCGCGAAAAGTAGCCAAAGGCAGCATTCTGGCATGTGTCAATACCGATATTATTCTTCTGTCAGATTTTTATGAAACAGCCCATCGGGTGATCCAGACTCAGAAAGAATTTCTTATAATCGGTCAACGGTGGGATTTGGATGTTCAAACTGAGTTGAATATTGCAGCAAGCTTTGACCATTTTGAACCAAACTATCGCTATGACTGGGAAAATAATTTGTTAAATCAAATTGCAGCCCGGGGCCGGCGTCATCCCCGCGGGGGAAGTGATTATTTTATTTTCCCGAAATCCGTTTTTGACTATATCCCGCCGTTTGCCATTGGCCGGGCTGGATGGGATAACTGGATGATTTATGAAGCCCGCCAGCGTGGCTGGAAGGTTGTGGATGGC
>JAMCWV010000234.1 GCA_023481025.1 Gammaproteobacteria bacterium | reverse complement strand
AACTCATGCATCACACGCCCGTGGTAAATAACGTGCGGGTCGCCCCAATCTATGAGATGTGTTTAACCGCGGGTCGCCACTACTTCGAGATACTCGGCCTCAACGTATGTCGAGCGGTCTCGTGCGAGGTTATTGTTCATCTAGGGCTGCACTGCGCTCAGAGCAATTAGCAGTAAATTCATTTTATCGTTAACCACAAGCAGATGATAGCCACGAGTGGACGTGATAGCCACATCTGCAAACTCGACCCCTGGCGGACGAGCAGAGCTGAACATTAAAGATCAAAACCGTTATACATCACCGTCTGCGAGACTGTTAAGAAAGTTTTAGTAATTTCTTACTAAACATTTAGCAACGGTCATTGTGCGTTTTGGCTAGCATGGAATCGAAGTTGCGGCGCCGCATTGTTTTCGTATAGGAGCACGCCGCTGAATATTTATTCCACTAGTTAGGAGCGAGCCATGAAAGCCACGATATTTTCTAATGTGTTATTGTTTACCGCCCTCTCGATCGCCGCTGGATCCACCGTGGCTGATCAAAAACCCGATGCCAAAATGCTGGAGCGCGGCCGCTATATACTTATGACCAGCGGGTGTAACGATTGCCATACACCCGGATATCCCGAGAAGGCCGGCAATATTCCCCAGCAAGATTGGGTTACGGGCAATCCGGTCGGATTCCAGGGGCCCTGGGGGACGACTTATCCCGCCAATTTACGGCTGAAGATGCAGAATTTGACCGAAGATCAATGGATGGCGCAGGCGCGCTCCGCGCGGCGCCCGCCGATGCCGTGGTTCATGTTGCGGGACATGACCGACTACGACTTGAAGTCCATATACCATTTTATCCGCAGTCTCGGTCCAAAGGGTAAGCCAGCGCCGGACTACGTCCGGCCGGGGCAAATGGCGGGGACGCCCTATATCGAGTTTTTCCCGAAAAATCCGCTGCAGCAACACGCGACCAGGTAGGTCGGCATCAAGTCGCTTCCGCCAATTGCACGGGCTGAGTAATGCGTAGGCGGAAGCGACCGCGACCGGTTTTTTCGAGGCGTAGGAACGGGCAGCGTTCGGTGAGGCGCTTTTGCAAAAGTATCAACCGTGCTTCGAGATTTTCGCCGATATCAGGCAGGTGCAGTGTGGGGTCGAGACGTAATTCGCGATTGGTGAACTCTGTGCGGCCTTGTTGTGAATGCTCATGCAGCAATTTCCACAAGATCGCGCCGGCTACACCTTTGATCAGGTAATCGCCGCCGATGAACACACTGTCGTCGGCGGCGTAATGGCGAATAATCGCGGTCTTTCCACTAACGATATCCGGTTGCGCGGCTGCCGTGCTTGCGCCGTCACTTTCCGCTGCTTGGCCGCAGAGCTGCATCATCAAGGCCAAGTGGTCGGCGATAGTGACGAGCGCGTCTTCGTCTTCATAGGAAAAGCGCTGATCTTGCGGGCTTTCAACGTAAAGCACGCCGCGTAATTGTCCGTGCAATTGCACGGGCACCGCCAACTGGCTGCGCGATTGCGGAATGCCGGGAAGCGGGATCTCCTTTTCCAGATCGCCTGGCGCCACGCCATGCCGCGCCGCCTGACAATAAAGATATTCATTGGCCATGTGGGTGATGCGTATAGGCGTGCGCTCGCGGGCGGCCACGCCTAAGATGCCTTCGCCGAACCGGATTTCCGAGCCGATGCCGGAGCGCTCGTAACCGCGGCTGGCAACGGTGTAGAGCCTGTCGCCGCTTTCATTGAGGAACAACAGCATCATATGGTGAATACCGAACTGTTGCTCCAGCGTCAGCAGAGCTTCATCTAGCAGCGAGGAAAGATCAGCGCAGCGCGCAATACGCTGCGAGGCGGCGCGCAAAGCCGCCAGATGATTGCGCCGCAGCGGCGGCGGCAGTGTGGCCCCCGGCACCTTCTCGATCGTCAGCACCTCGTATACATCGGAGCCGCGCAGTTTGAAGACCTTGCTCATGCCGGTATGCGAGGCGATACCGGCCAGCTTGGCTTTCATATTCTCGAACAGCGGGCCCTCGGCTTCCGTGCGCAAATAGTGTAAGGCCAGGTGGTAATGCGCGGCGGTGTCCGGATCAACCACCTGGACGGTGGCGTAGGGGTTTGCCAAAACATTTTCACGCGTTTTACTGAAAAACTGGAATGAGAGCGCAACATGCTGATTGTCTATGTAATGCACGTGTGAGAGATAAGCCACGTTCGGTGTGCCGTCGGGCGCGCACGTGGCGATGGTCGCCGGAATAGCGCCATCTAGACAGTTGCGAATCGTATCGAGCGTGGGTGTCATGGTGCAGGGGATTCAAGACGCCGCCCAGCTTCCGGCCCCGGGGTTTGTTGAAAAACGGCGAGTGGCGTAAAGGTCACGGCCACGATTTCACCCGAACGATTGGGGATTACCATACGCGCGAAAGCCTCGGTGTAACCGATACTGCACAAATCCGCCACAAATTGTTCTAAATGGGCCGTCATGAGCGCATCATCGCCCTGCTGCAAAGGACCGATCACGGCGTCCGCGCCTTTGAGCTGAATGGATTCGTGCGTGCTGGGTCTCACGGCCACCACTGCAATTGCGCCGTTGACACGCAGATTGTCGAGCAAGGTTTGGCATCGTTCCACGGGAAGAAACACCGTAATCCGACGCCGGTCGTCCGAGACACGGCATCCTAAGGCGCGTGTAATCGTAGTGATGAGCGACGCATTACGAGCGGCAACATTCATCGTCACGCGATGCTGGATGAACGCAGCGTGCGCTGCGTCCAGCACTGAATGGTTGATAGCGTGGCTCATTCCTTGAGACGGTAATCTACTAGCCGTCCTCTATACATGGCATACTTCCAGGGTCTATGGGTTCTTAATATCTTGTCGAGACTGAGCAATGCTTGCCACAATTACTTTAAGACTTCTGCAACGGCTTTGACG
>JAMCWV010000024.1 GCA_023481025.1 Gammaproteobacteria bacterium | reverse complement strand
GACATCGGTTAATGAAATGATTTCTGAATTGACCGATGGAAAAGTAAAGCATGCTTCGAATTGAATACACATCACAATTTAAAAGAGATTTTAAAAAGATCACAAAAAAGCCGATTGAAGACATATTGGAAGTTGGACATGTTATTTCGCGGCTCCAGCAAAAAAAGCCTCTGGCTGATAAGTTTGTAGACCATTCACTTTCTGGTGATTGGAGCGGTTTTCGAGACTGTCATATTAAACCCGATCTTGTTCTAATCTATCGAGTTAGTGGAGATTCGCTTCAATTAGCTCGCATTGGCTCACACAGTGAATTATTCTAAGTAGCTTCTCAAATATTGCTGTTTCTAGCGAGCAGGTTCGGCTAGGCGTTTATGGCTGAGGCTAACGGCGCCGTTATTGCGGATGACGACAGCAGCAATGACGAGAATATAGAAAGGAAGGCGTAAAGAAGGGCGCTCAATCACAGTTCGCAAGTTTTCGCCCAAGCCGCGTTGCGTCACAACACCGACCCGAGCGGACATCTCTTGCAGAATCATGGTGGCTACTATTGCAAAGGCGAGCGCCCAAACCAATGCATAACCGAAACTTGCCCCTGCCACTGAGGCGGTTACCACAGTGCCGGGGCCGATAAAGGCCGCGGCGACTAATGTGGCAGGTCCAAGTTTCAGCATGAAGCCATCCTTATGCTGCGACTGTCACTTGGACAATCTTAGCTATTAAACGCGTTGTCGATAATACGTTTAATATAGTCGTAGTGCGACGTTGCTTCAAAGTCTGAACGACGTGGAGCACGCATAGCACGGATACGATTAAGTTGAGCGGTGGCAGCCACTTTGCTCAAGTTGTCGTAGTTACCACTGCCTTCGAAACCGGCAACGTTAAGTAGGCGTTGAACGTACTCAACTTGCAGGTTCTTGCTGGTGGTGGTTAACGGCTTATTGGCTTGGAATACCGCATCAGTCAGGTCGCCCATCATTTCATGCAATGGGTATTCGTTGCCATAACGCGTGCTGTCAGTAACCCGCTGTAAAACCCAAGGGTGTAACACGTGGTTAAAGACGTTGCGCTGCATGTTCAAGATCATGCTGTGGAACTTCGGATCTTCGTTCTGACCAGAGTGGTTGAAGAAACGACGCTCATTTTGCATGTATGCAAGAACTGGCTCCATACGGTGCAAGACGTCAGGTGCAAAGACATGATCTTTCAATGCTTGCATCGCTGCTTTCTGGCGCTCGCGTGGTACTGGGGTAAATGGCTTGGCATCGGCGCCTTGGCCAACCACCGCACGCTCAACGTATACACCGCCGATTTGACGTGAAATTACGCCCGCTTGGCTTGAATACTGGCCAAATAAACGGCCGGCAGTGGTCGCAGTGCGCTGATGTGAACGACCGTCTACACGGGTGCGCTCAAGCAGGTTGTCTAACGTGTGGTTGACGACTTGGAAGCGACCAAGCGCATACGCCACTGGGTTTGAAGACATGTCGCCGATCATGACTTGCGGGTCAATGTGGCGGCCAGGTGCACGCATGTCGTCAGCGTCGTTACCGAATGCCAGGCCATGTTCGTGTGAGCGGCTAAGGATCGTTTCTAAACGCGCTTCTTCGGCGTCAGCGTCGTCAAGCGCAGGGCTGTAACCGTATTCGATAGCCCAAACGTCGTAAGGACCAACCACATACTGGTAGAAGTCACCTTGCTCAACACCCGGAGGTGCAATGTTCACCGGCGCATAGTCCATAACCGAGCCAGTGAGCACACCTTGCGTTAATGATGCGTCGTGTACTTCGTTCTCGTCCCACAAAATTGAAGCTTTCATGTTGTGGTTGAGGCCTAAAGTATGACCGACTTCGTGCAGGATGACGTGAATCATACCTTGACGTAGTAATTCATTGTCTTCGATTGATTCGTTACCAAGGAGGTCGGCCATGGCACGACCGGCAATGAGGTTCGAGTGAATCAAGTGACCTTGGCTGCAGTACAGACCATTTTCGTCATGTTGATGGGCTAAGCCATAAGCGTCATCGGCAAAGATCTCGTGCTCCATCCAACGGTTACTCATGTAGACGTATTCCATCATGATGTCAGCAGCAATCAGCTCACCGGTCAGTGGGTTCGCTAACGACGGACCATAGCCACCGAACGGTGGACGTGGCGAAGAAGTCCAACGAATGACGTTGTAATTAATGTCACCAGCATCCCATTCAGCGTCGTCTGGCTGGACGCGAACTTCAATCGCGTTTTTAAAGCCAGCAGCTTCGAAGGCTTTATTCCAAGCCAACACACCTTCAGCCACCGTGTCACGCCACTCAACTGGGGTGGTGTTTTCAATCCACCAAACGATTGGCTGGACTGGCTCAGAAAGCTCAGCGTCTGGGTCTTGTTTAACGAGGTTCCAACGGTTGATGACGTCGTTAAATGGCGTCCAGTCTGCGGTTGTCATGTTAGTGACTTGCTGACCGAAGTAACCTACGCGGGCGTCGGCACGGCGTGGCTGGAAGTCATTTTCTGGCAGCGCGATAAACGAGTGCTGCAGCTTAATTGAAATCGAACTCTGTTACCGAGTGAAAATGCTGGGCCTTGGTTTCCACCTGGGCGCGCCCACGGTGATACACGGTGCAATGTTTCACTTAAGAACAACTCATCGGCGTCGAGGAGAATGCGACCGTCAGCTTCTTTCTTGATTTTCAAAGAGGCAACAGTAGCTTCACTAATGTTAGCGTCGCGGGCACGGTGGAGTGCGCTGTCTTCGTCAAAGTGGAAGTTATTGTTCAGCACAACGATGTCAATGCGATCGAAGTAACGACGGAACTCAACCACTTTCGTTTCGCGGTAGTTACCACGGAAGTGACCGGCTTCAACGACACCGTCGACTGTGGTCGCGAAATACAAGAACGGCTTATCGAGCTGTTCGGCGTCGAGAGAGAACTGCATTTT
>JAMCWV010000218.1 GCA_023481025.1 Gammaproteobacteria bacterium | reverse complement strand
CCACCTAGCTACATAGGACTTGTAGAATGAGCCAAGGAAATCACGCTCATATTGATGCAGAGCTTGGCGCTCTCATTGATGCGTGCGAAAAAGAACCTATTCATATCCCTCAGGCCATTCAATCGTTTGGGGCTTTGCTCGTGGTTTCTGCCGACTGGAGCAAAGTCATCGCCTATAGTGATAACATTCAGACATACCTACCCTGGGTTGCACCTAGTGAACTTTCGCCGTTTGCACAGCAACCACAAGCAATTTTACCTGACGTTTTTTGGCAAGCTGCAAGTCTAGCTGAGCAGGACAATGTCGATGTATTTTGGGAGGTATGCGAAAACCTCAGTTACTTCGCTTGGAAGCAAGAAAATCATTGGGTTGTGGAAGTCGAGACCTATCTTGCTGATCGCCATAATTGGTTTGACGTGCAACTTCAGCGCGGGCTCGCCAAACTAAAAAAATGCAACAGCCACCACGAATTAATTCAAACATTGGCCGACGTCACGCAGAAATACACGGGTTATGAACGCGTCATGCTCTATCGCTTCGACGAAGACTGGCATGGCGAAGTCATTGCTGAAACTTTGCGAGGCTCGCTTACGAGCATGCTGCATCACCATTTCCCTGCGAGCGATATTCCGCCGCAGGCACGGGCGATGTACTACCAGAATCCAGTACGTTTAATTCCCAACAGTCATTCTGCGCCCATCCCATTGATTATTGACTCTGCGGAGCGACCGCCGTTTAACTTGAGTCGCGGCTCGTTACGAGCCGTATCGCCACTGCATATGCAGTATTTGCAAAACTTAGGGGTTGCGGCATCTGCCTCGATCGCTGTGTTTCAGGACCAGAAACTATGGGGGCTGTTAGCCTGCCATAACAGCAAACCACTCGTGATACAGCCGCGCCAGCGGTTATTGGCATTGCGTTTAGTTGAATATGCAAGCGAGCGTTTGTGGCTGCTGCACTCTCGTCAGGTCGAACGCTATTTGCGCCGTGTGCACGATGCCCGTGAGGCATTAGCACAATCATCGCCGGTACAAAGTTCGCCGCATGATCTAGTCGAACAACACGCCGAGCGTTGGCTCGAGCTACTGCGTAGTGATGGACTTTACTATATACGCGGCGATCAAGCGACCCTTTGTGGCGCTGTCCCATCCGAGCCAGAAATTCAGGCGCTGGTCCAATGGCTCGAAAAAAACAATGGTGATCACCTCTTTTGGTATACGCACGAGCTTCAAGACTCTGTACCCGGTTTGTTAAAAAGTGACTCGCCTTTCGCCGGACTGTTAGCCATCCCACTAAAAGTCCATGCCGATACTTTTTCCTATCTATTGTTGTTTCGAAAAGAACAAAAGTTGCAGCGTAAGTGGGCAGGCTCACCAGAAAAGATGAAAGTTGAAACCAATGCGGGCACCATGCTCGGCCCGCGCAAATCGTTTTCGCTGTGGGCTGAAGAAGTGCGCGGTAAAAGCATGCCATGGCGCACTGCCCAGCTATACGCTGCACGCGATTTAGCCCGTGATTTGCTGATAGTTGCCGACTCCATACAATTATCGATTCTCAATGAGAAGCTCGTGAAACTAGCCAGCTACGATGACCTGACAGGCGTTCTCAATCGTCGGCGCATGGAAGAGCACCTCACCACTTTCTTAAATACATCACAGCGCTACAAGCGTCACTTTGGTGTACTGCTGTTAGACCTTGATCACTTTAAGCGGATTAACGACACATTCGGTCACAATGCCGGCGACGATGTACTCATAGAAGTCTGTGCCACGATTCAAGGCACGCTACGGGAAACCGATATTTTAGGACGTTGGGGAGGCGAGGAGTTTATGATCATTGCACCGGAAACGACCTATCCAGATACCTTACATCTTGCTGAGCGCATTTGCCGGAAAGTTGCAGAAGGCGAATGGCCAAAATTGCCAAAAGTCACAGTGAGTATTGGTGTCGCTCATTTTGAAAGTGATACGACTTGGGATCCTATCGTTGACCGCGCCGATAAGGCCATGTACGAGGCAAAACAACAAGGACGCAATCGCGTCGCCAGTCGCCTCAAACAAAAAAAGGAGACCGAGTAACTCGATCTCCTTCATTCAGTTTGCCATTCAAACTTACCAAAACATAGGTTTTGCAACGGCTAAATGGAAGATAAACAACAATTGCGCCAATGCTAAAACTGCCGCAATAATTCGCACATTTTTCGGCCGCGCCATATTCATGGCGACCGCACCGGTAGCAATATAGCCGAACAAAAATACGATTTTCAAGGTCAGCCACGACATTGAAAATACTGGGAATTTTGCCAGTGCAATCAGGCTTACAGCCATAATCAAGAGGATCGTGTCATTCACGTGCGGTATCCAACGTAGTGGTGTTTTCCGCCAAGTGGTTTTGCCCGTTGCGTCTAAAACTAAGCGCAATACAAACAGAAAAGCAGTGATATATGCGGTAAGCATGTGAATCGATTTAATGGGTAAATACATTTCCATTGTGGAATCTCTCTTTTTTAGTCGAAAGCGGCGTCAATCAATGAGTAAGCAGCATACCTGCAATTGCTACTGTATGGCAATGTGTGAACGAGCGCTAACAACACCTTAGGATATAGCGGTTATGTTGGGGTAATTGCTTACCTCTAAAGGGTTAAAATTAGCACTTACGGTTCATCAACAAGCTTGCTTGAAAGCCAATAAACCACATAAATAACAGTTGGTTACAGAATAAAATCTTAGCCGAGACAGTCGTTAATAACGTGCCAACGATTGTGGTAGATCAATGCCTGCAACCTTAGAAATCAGTATACTCCGCATTCGATAGACGAATAGGCAGGACAGGTTATGACAAGTTTCCGTTGGGATCCCGAACTTATTGCACGCTACAACATTAATGGGCCGCGTTATACGTCGTACCCGACTGCGCTCGCATTAACTTCACCTTTT
>JAMCWV010000043.1 GCA_023481025.1 Gammaproteobacteria bacterium | reverse complement strand
GGGTACATTCCTGACGAAAGACGAATTAGAAGCTTTTATTGCTAAAGTACCGGTACACGTCTTAGTTGTCCTTGACGAAGCCTATTATGAATACGTTCCAGCACGTGATCGCGCACCGTCGTTCGCATGGATTGAGCAGTATCCAAATTTGGTTGTGACCCGGACTTTCTCGAAAGCATACGGGCTAGCGGGCTTGCGCGCCGGTTACGCGGTATCACATCCAAATGTCGCAGATTTAATGAACCGTATTCGCCAGCCGTTCAATATGAATGAGCTCGCTTTAACAGCTGCACTTGCTGCATTGCAGGATGATGATTTTATTCAGCGTTCGGTGCAAATGAACGCTGAAGGAATGGCACAAATCACTACGTTCTGTGATGCTCATGGTCTTAACTATATTCCTTCGCATGGTAATTTTGTCACCATCGAAGTCGGTGCAAATGCGGGTGAAATCTATCAACAACTGTTGCAGCAGGGTGTGATTGTGCGGCCTATCGCTGGTTATGAGTTACCGAACCATCTTCGCGTTAGCATTGGTTTACCAGAAGAAAACGCAAAATTCTGCGCAGCTATGGAAACCTTGCTTTGACCGAAACGTTACTCAAGCTCGATTTTCGCTCGCAGTGTTCAGGTGAAATCTATTTACCGGGTTCGAAGAGCATCGCTAACCGAGCCTTGTTGCTCGCTGCTTTAGCGGACGGTTCAACGATCTTAGAGAATATGCTCGACAGCGATGATACGCGGCATATGCGCACAGCACTGCGCGCTTTAGGTATCAATATCAGTGAAGACGCGAACGCTGCGCCGAAGCAACCCGCAGACACGCTAGTCGTCGGCAATAGCGGCTTGTTTGCGAGCCAAGCGGCTCCACTTGCGCTGTTTCTTGGAAACGCCGGCACAGCGATGCGGCCATTGACTGCAGCCTTAGCGGCGAGTGCAGGAGAGTTTTCTCTGGGTGGTGAACCTCGTATGCATGAGCGCCCAATTGGACCGCTAGTTGACGCATTGCATGAGTTAGGCGCTGAGATTCACTATGAAGGTGAAAAAGGCTTCCCGCCATTGTTGATCAAAGGCAGGTCAATGCGCGGTGGCAAAGTCACCATCGATGGCAGTATGTCGAGTCAATTTATCAGTGCATTACTGATGATTTTGCCGTTATTGCCGGAGGACTCCGAAGTTGAACTCACCGGTACGATCGTATCTGCTCCTTATATTGAATTGACCATCGCTATGATGCGCCAGTTTGGTGCGGAAGTTGACTGGCGCAGCCCGCGCTGTATCCAAGTTACTGGTAAACAAGGGTATAAGAGCCCTGGACGCTATTGGATCGAAGGTGATGCTTCTTCAGCATCCTACTTTCTCGCTGCTGCGGCGATTGCTGGTGGCACAATTCGAGTCCATGGTGTGGGCACTGACAGCCTCCAAGGCGATAAAGAATTTGCAAAGGTACTTGCGGCAATGGGTGCTGAGGTCGACTTTCAACCGCGTTCAATTGCGGTCACGCGTGGTCAGCAAGCATTACAGGGTGGTGACTTTGATCTCAATGCTATTCCTGATGCAGCGATGACGATAGCGACGACAGCATTGTTTGCAGACGGGCCGACGGCCATCCGTAATATTTATAATTGGCGTTTAAAAGAAACCGATCGGTTAAATGCCATGGCGACCGAACTGAGAAAAGTTGGCGCCGAAGTTGATGAGCAAGACGATGCTATCGTGATTACGCCGCCGAAAGAGATTCGTCATGCAGAAATAGCCACCTACGACGATCATCGCATGGCTATGTGTTTCTCCCTGCTTGCATTCGCCCCAGCAGGGGTCACCATTCTTGATCCCGATTGCTGTCGCAAGACGTATCCCCATTTCTTCGCTGACTTTGCATCAGTTTGTCATCCAGTGGCATTAAGGTAATGGCGACAGCGATTTGCTGTCGTTTTAACCGAATTAGGGTGCAATTTTCTCAAAAATCCGTATAATTTCGGCGCCTTGGATCGCTTCTGTTGCTTTGTTGTAACAGCACGAACGCTGATTCAAGGTCAGTTTTTAATAAATGGCTGCAGCTTCGGTGTGCAATTTATGAGGTCGACATGTCCGATTTAGAACCAACGAATCCAGTGGTTAAGCCAACGGTGGCGCCGGTTATCACAATCGATGGGCCAAGCGGTTCAGGTAAAGGGACGGTGAGCCGTTTGTTATCTGAGAAGCTGGGTTGGCATTTGCTGGATAGTGGGGCAATCTATCGCGTTTTAGCGATCGCAGCGATGCATCATGACTTTAGTCCGGAAGACGAAGAGAGTTTAGTCGCCTTAGCAACCGATCTTGACGTTGAGTTTGTTGCTAGTGAAGAAACCGGCATGACCCACGTCATTCTTGAAGGTGAAGACATCACCATGACGATTCGCACGGAAGAAGTCGGTATGCGAGCATCGAAGATCGCGGCATTACCGAGCGTGCGAGAAGCGCTACTGCGTCGCCAGCGGGGCTTTCGGGACTTGCCTGGCTTAGTTGCCGATGGGCGTGACATGGGAACCGTAGTTTTCCCTGACGCGGAAGCCAAAATATTTTTAACCGCCAGCCCGGAAGAGCGGGCGCAACGCCGCTTCCTACAATTGCAGGAAAAGGGCTTTGATGCTAATATGAACAGCTTGATCGATGAGATCAAAGCGCGTGACGAACAAGACACGAATCGCTCTGTTGCGCCATTGAAGCCAGCGGAGCATTCGCTCATTCTAGATTCAACAGAAATGAGCATTGATGAGGTATTGCAAGCGATATTGCAATTTGCCCATAGTAAGCTTTCGGGCCAGCAATAATTTGCGGCTCAGCAAGTATTGAAATGAAGTGCAAAGGCACTTTAGTTCAAGGGTCGGAGCGACGGAATGTACCGACAAATTTAAACAACCCCGCCGAGAGGGAGTTCCGGTGGATGTCCATTAAGCGAAGTTAATTAAAC
>JAMCWV010000266.1 GCA_023481025.1 Gammaproteobacteria bacterium | reverse complement strand
TATTTTCCATGAATTAGGTCACGGTATTCATGGCATGTTCTCCAACGTTACTTACCCAACGTTAGCGGGTACCTCGGTATCACGTGATTTCGTTGAGTTCCCGTCGACGTTTGAAGAGGACTGGGCTGCGCACCCGGAAGTGATTGGTAACTATGCCAACCATTATGAGACCGGTGAACCAATTCCTGCAGAGTTGCTTGAGCGCGTAATTCAGTCTCGAAGCTTCAACCAAGGTTTTGATACCCTAGAGTACATCTCGGCTTCTTTACTCGATATGGAGTGGCATTCACTGTCTGCTGACTCCGAATTGCAAGACGTCAACGAGTTTGAAGCAGCGGCCCTTGCCAAACACGGTGTCGATCTTGCTGCTGTACCGCCGCGTTACAAAACGACCTTCTTCAGCCACTCAATGGGCGGCGGTTACTCTGCTAGCTACTACGCCTATATGTGGAGCGAAATTTTGGCTGCAGACGCATATGCATTTGTACAAAGCCAAGGTGGTCTCACGCGCGAGAACGGTAACCATTATCGTCGCAACATTCTGGAAGTGGGTAACTCACGTCCAACCATGGAGTCTTACATTGAGTTCCGTGGCCAAGAGCCAACGACTGATGCATTGTTGATTCGTCGTGGCCTGAAATTGAGCGTCGATTAACAGCGTCAATAACTGACCAAAAACAACGCCCTCATTAACGAGGGCGTTTTTATTTGTTTTCCTTCCTGATGCATGTTTGTCTGACGATTATGCTAGGATTCAATCATGCATTGTGAACCGAAATGAGATATTCAATGGCAAATAATTACCTGCTTGCTCTGTATGCGAAAACGTTAAAGCTGCCTTTTGGCCGAAAGATTTTTTCTGCAATGTTTGCGCGTAAGGCTCCCTACTTTCGCACCATTAAGCCTCTGATCACCGAGTTACGACCGGGCTTTTGTGAGTTAATGTTCCGCAAGCGCAAATCCGTCGAGAACCATATTGGTACCGTCCACGCCATTGCTCTATGTAATGGGCTCGAAATGGCCATGGGTGCAGTCGCCGAAGCCTCAATTCCAAAGCATCTGCGTTGGATTCCAAAAGGCATGAACGTCGAATATACCGCGAAAGCAAATAGTGACATTCGCATTACTGCTGAAGTAGCCGCCGACACTTGGTCTCTAGGCGATGTCGCCATCGACGTGACCGGTTACCGAGCCGATGGCAACGCCGTCATTCGTGGCCAAATTATTGTTTATGTATCGGAAAAACCGGCACGTCCTCGTTGAATAAGAGCCCAATGACAAACATAGCGGACCGCCAACTCATCATTCGCCAGACCGACGGGCCATTTCGTCAGCAACCTGATCAGGGATCTGACACCACAGATCTCGCAGATTGTTTGCGTTTGAACAGCGAACAAATTGCAAACTACCGGCACTACTTGGGCCGTGAGTTTGCGTGGGTGGAGCTTGACTGTCGCGATAGTTTCCATGCCAACGCCATTGCCGCACTAGCGGGAACATTAGTCGCTGGTGGCACGTTAGTGATTTGGTTAGCAAACTCAATAACCCCTGCGATACAGCGCTTCTTCGCAATCGCTAAAGAAGTTTATCCAGCTGAGACGCTATTCCGCGACGGTACACCTCGTGCTGTTACGACTCACCCTTTTCAACTCACTGACGAACAAACGCGAGCGTTAAGCGCATTAAACCAAGGATTTCTGAAGTCGCCGATCGCTGCGGTCATCTTAGCGCCGCGGGGACGGGGAAAATCAACCCTCCTCGGTTTGTGGATGAAAGATGCACCAGCTACGGCCGACTTTGTACTCTGCGCGCCGTCAAGAAAGCAGGCGCACAGCGTCTTTCAGCATCTTGAGCAGCGTCCTATCGAATTTGTTTCACCCGACCTGTTACTCACAATAAACCTCGAACCCAGCACATGGTTGGTGATTGATGAAGCAGCGTCTGTTCCCGCTCATGTGCTCGTGAAGGTCGCCGAAAAGCATCCTCGCCTCGTGCTAAGCTCAACGACTGAAGGCTATGAAAGTGCTGGTCGTGGTTTTCTCTTTCGATTCCTCAAGAAACTCCCGGATCACTATCCTGATGTTATCTCGATTAACTTGCAGCAACCCGTGCGGTGGTCGAGCACTGATTCATTGGAAAAGGTCATCAATCAATCGTTTTGTTTAGCAACGACGGAATACAGTTATGCTGCAGAACAAGCTGCTTCGTCTGACCTAACTGTTGGGCTCAATGACGCCAACGAATCGATTCACTACCAATTTAGCCACGCCTCCGAACTTGAACCGGCGCTATTAGAATCTGCTTTTCAAATGCTGATGGCGGCGCACTATCAAACCAGTCCAAACGACCTCAAATTACTCCTCGACGATGCCAAGCAAAAGCTATTGCTTCAGTTTCATAACCAACAACTCGTCGGCGTTTGCTGGTTATGTGAAGAGGGGCCGTTGCCGCAATCGATTCATCACGCCATTTTACAAGGTAAGCGACGGCCGCCGGGGACGTTTCTGCCACAGGCTTTAGCATTTGGGCTGCGGATCGAATCGGCGTTGACGAGCTCATGCGTGCGGATTGTTCGCATTACGATTCAAGACACGATGCAAAGTCTTGGTTTTGGCTCGCGCCTTTTACATCAGGTAAAGCATCACTACCCCCACCATTTGCGCGGCTCAAGTTTCGGTTTAAATGCTGACTTACATCGCTTTTGGCAAGGGAACAACTATTTCCCTGTGCGTATCGGCAATCATATCGACTCTGCAGCTGGCTTGCCGGCGGGCCTTTATGTCGATGCCAGTGGTGTGCAAAATACAGTCCTGCGACATGAAATTGAGCAAGCGCGCGCTGTATTTTGGTATTCACTCAAACATGCATGGGTGCTTCAGACACTTCCACAGCTAAAGACTGAGCTCATGGCGCTGGCACCGTCGTCAGCTGATTTCCACTGGGATGAACTGATA
>JAMCWV010000050.1:12710-15587 GCA_023481025.1 Gammaproteobacteria bacterium | reverse complement strand
CTTCCGATCTGCAGTTTGGTTAATTTCTTATACCCTGATGAAAAATCACGGGAAGTGCATGAGCCGTCAATTCCGACCTTGTCTCTGCCTCTGCGTGTGGGTGTGGCCTTCGTGCCGGCTCAGCGCCACCATCGGGAAATTCCCCATGCACAACAAATTGCTTTACTTGAACAAGTGAAAGCCGAATTTGCTCAGTATGAATATATTGAGCGCATTGAAGTGATTCCAAGTACCTATTTGGCGGGCGGCCAAGGCTTTACCACGCTCGACCAAGTGGCTCGTTTATATAATGTCGATGTGATGGCATTAGTGTCTCATGACCAAGTGGTGAATACCTTTGACCGTAAAAGCTCGCTGCTATATTGGACCATTGCCGGTGCCTATGTGGTGAAAGGCACGGAAAACGAAGTGCAAACCTTCGTGGATACAGCGGTGTTTGATGTGCGTACGCGCAGTATGTTATTCCGAGCGCCGGGTGTGGCGACAACAGCGAACCGCACCACGTTAGTCGAAGCGAGTGCTGAACTGAGTGCCCAACGAAGCGAAGGCTTTAGTTTGGCGGTTGAGCAAATGAACGAGAACTTAAAGTTTGAACTTGCTCGTTTTGAGGATCGCGTTAAAAACGAGCGGATTGCCCGAGTAGAGCGCCGCAGCGGTTATTCGGGTGGTAGTTTCGGTACTAGCCTATGGGCGGCTTGGCTAGTTTTGTTTGCCGCATTCGCTGTGCGCCAGTGGCGGTTGTGCCGGCAGGCGTGATGAGCTAGAAGAGGCTGAGCCGTCGCATTAATTGATCATTTGCGGGCTCAGTCAGCCTAATGATTGTGCAATTACTGCAGCTGGTCATTTTGATAACAAATCACAGATACAAAAAAACCGCCAATCGGCGGTTTTTTTGCTACAGCGTTTTAAGCAATTTTTGCAATTAAGCAGAAAGTGCTTTGATCTGAGCAGACAAACGGCTCTTATGACGAGCAGCTTTGTTCTTGTGAATCAGACCTTTGGTCGCGTAGCGATCGATAACCGGAGTCAGAACAGCGAATGCCTGCTGTGCCTGAGCTTGGTCACCAGCAGCGATAGCTGCTTGAACTTTTTTAAGATAAGTGCGCATCATTGAGCGGCGGCTGGCATTGTGGCGACGGTTCTTTTCCGCCGTAATCGCGCGCTTCTTCGCAGACTTGATGTTAGCCAAGGTGAAACTCCTGATAATTCGTAAACTTGTGCCGGACTTTTTAAGGCCGAGGATCATGCCTCGTTTGCGATAAAAAGTCAAACGGATTCGATGAAATATTGTGCGCGGATATTACGGATCTTAACGGTGAAAAGCAACCATTTTGTGGTAATCTGCTAAGCAATTTATTCTTTAGTGTGATTTTTACACGTTCACAACGCAGCAACAGGGACACTGTGAGCATTAATTCAACGAATAGCGAGCCTGAACAGGTCAACGAACCGGCGTCGTCGGCATCACCACCGCCAGCACCGCGCTTACTGCGCTAAATAAGGCCGCGACCACGGGCTTAATTGTCAGTGTCATGACCTTTTTATCGCGCATTCTTGGTTTAGTGCGCGATGTTGCCATCGCTGCTTTAGTTGGCGCTGGCGCGGCAGCCGACGTGTTTCTCTTTGCCAATAAAATTCCTAACTTTCTCCGTCGACTCTTCGCTGAAGGTGCTTTCGCGCAGGCGTTCGTACCGGTTTTGACCGAGTATCATCGTGGCAAGTCCCTTGACGAAACCCGTTTATTATTGGCTCGCGTCGCCGGCACGCTCGGCACATTGGTCGGTGTGGTGACCTTGCTTGCGGTGATTTTTTCGCCCGTGGTCGCGGCCCTATTTGGTATGGGTTGGTTCATGGACTGGCTGCAGGGTGGTGAGCAGGCGCATAAGTTTGAGCTGGCCAGCCTGTTATTAAAAATAACCTTTCCGTACTTATTCTTTATCACGCTGACGGCATTAGCCGGTGCATCGTTGAATGTATTAGGTCGTTTTGGCGTTGCTGCCTTTACGCCGGTTTTGTTAAACGTGTCGGTGATTGTCGCTGCGCTTTGGCTTGCCCCTATGCTCGAACGACCAGAGATCGGTTTGGCACTCGGTGTTTTTGTTGGTGGTATTGTGCAGTTCCTGTTTCAGTTGCCGTTTTTAAAGCAGGCCGGTTTGCTGGTGATGCCGAAATGGGGCTGGCACGATCCTGGTGTGGTTAAAATTCGTACTTTAATGATCCCGGCGCTGTTTGGTGTTTCTGTTAGTCAAATTAACTTGTTGTTAGACACCGTGATTGCCAGTTTTTTAGTCACCGGCTCAATCAGCTGGCTTTATTACGCTGACCGTTTACTCGAGTTTCCGCTCGGTTTGTTCGGCATCGCCATTGCAACCGTGATCCTGCCAGCTTTGTCCGCCCGCCACGTCGACCAGTCGCTGGAGAAGTTTCAACAAACATTGGACTGGGGCGTACGCATGGTGGTCATGCTCGGCCTACCGGCCATGGCTGCATTGTTTGTATTGGCGGAGCCAATGATTTTAGTTTTATTCGAGCGTGGCTCATTCACACCAAACGATGCGACATTATCGTCCTATGCACTGATGGCGTATGCGACTGGGTTGCTTAGCTTCATGCTAGTCAAAGTCTTAGCCACTGGTTTCTTCTCACGCCAAGACACCAAACGTCCAGTGAAATATGGCATCATTGCGATGGCGGCGAATATGGTGATGAACATTATTCTCGCCATCCCGTTTGGTTATGTTGGTCTGGCGTTGGCAACCGCGCTTTCTGGTACCGTGAATGCAGCATTATTGGGCATCGTCTTGTATCGCGAAGGGGTTTTACTGCTAAGCTCGCAAACCCGTCGCTTTATAGTCCAAGTCGTGTTGGCAACCTTGG
>JAMCWV010000050.1:0-12700 GCA_023481025.1 Gammaproteobacteria bacterium | reverse complement strand
CGCCCAGTTTTGGCAACGCACACGCTGGTTAACCGCCCTAATTGCTATCGGCGGCGTAACCTATGTCGTGAGTTGGTTCTTATTTGGTGGTCGATTACGGGCGATTCGTGCCCAATGAGGATGCATGCGGATAGGGTTTACAGTATAATCGCGCGCCTATGGAATTAATTCGTGGTTTACATAATATAAAGCCGAAGCATCGCGGGTGTGTCCTTACCATCGGTAATTTTGACGGCGTGCATTT
Organism: Gammaproteobacteria bacterium; assembly: GCA_023481025.1. The sequence continues at coordinate 12,456 of JAMCWV010000050.1, read as the reverse complement.
GGGTCATCAAGCGGTGCTAGCGCGAGTGCGTGAGCAAGCCGCGAGTTATGGTGTAGCCTCGGCAGTGATGATTTTCGAGCCGCAGCCGTTGGAACTTTTCGCACCAGAAAAGGCACCTGCTCGCCTGTGTCGGTGGCAGGACAAGTTTCGACTCTTAAGTGATAACGGCATTGATCGTGTGTTACTGACGCAATTTAATCAGCGTTTTGCTAACCTCACTGCAGAACAGTTTATCGAAGACGTGCTTGTGGCGAAGCTCGGTGTGAAACTGCTGGTGGTCGGTGATGACTTTCGTTTTGGTAAAGGCCGTACCGGTGACTTTAAGTTATTGCAACGTGCCGGCGAACACTTTGGTTTTACCGTGATCGACACTGCCAGTTATCGCACCGAAGAAATTCGGGTGTCGAGCACAGCCATTCGGAGTGCGTTAGCCACCGCTGACTTTGCGGCGGCGGAACGAATGCTCGGGCGGCCATTCGCTTTCACTGGACGAGTGCGACATGGCGCCAAGCGTGGTCGCACAATTGGTTTTCCAACGGCGAATATTGCTTTGCAGCGCTTGCACTCACCCTTGCATGGTGTCTACATGGTGAACGTCGAAGCTGCGGGCAAGTTATACGATGGTGTCGCCAATATCGGCCGCAAGCCGACGGTCGCAGGCGAGAAAGAGCTGCTCGAAGTGCATATTTTTGATTTTGAAGCGACGCCGGAATTGCCCGACTTGTACGGACAAACTTTACACGTCACCCCTTTAGTGTGGTTACGTGACGAAAAGAAATTTGCAGACTTTGCCGCGCTGCAAGCACAGATTAATGAAGACGCAGCGACGGCACGCGCACTTTTCACAGCGATGCACGACGATTCGTCTTGCGAAACGCTTCGCGCAAAGCAATACAACAAATAACTCACTTGCAGTACAAAATAAAACGGACCTAAATGGCATGAGCGATTATAAACAGACCTTAAACCTGCCAGACACCGCGTTTCCAATGCGCGGTAACCTTGCGCAGCGCGAACCTGAGATGTTAAAGCAGTGGTACCAGGATGACCTCTACGGTCAAATTCGTCAGGCGCGAGCAGGCCGTGAGAAGTTTATTTTGCACGATGGCCCTCCCTACGCCAACGGTTCTATTCATATCGGCCATGCGGTCAATAAAATTATCAAAGACATGATTGTCAAAGCCAAAACTATGGGCGGTTTTGATTCGCCGTATGTGCCGGGCTGGGATTGTCATGGTCTGCCGATTGAACTGGTGGTCGAGAAGAAATACGGTAAGCCTGGACAAAAGCTCAGCGACGCGGAATTCCGTGCAAAGTGCCGTGAGTATGCGATGACGCAAGTCGAAGGGCAGCGTGAAGATTTTAAACGTTTGGGTGTATTTGGCGATTGGGACAACCCGTACTTGACCATGAACTTCGCGCAAGAAGCCAATATCATTCGGGCGCTCGGCTCTATCATTGAGCGTGGTCATCTGCTACAAGGCTTTAAGCCGGTGCATTGGTGTACTGACTGTGGCTCAGCATTGGCGGAAGCGGAAGTTGAATATAAAGACAAGACCTCGCCGGCGATTGATGTTCGTTTCCCGGTGATCGATGAAGTTGCGTTAGTGAGTAAATTTGAGCATCCGCAAGGTCATGCGGGTGAAGGCAGAATCAGTGTGCTGATTTGGACCACGACGCCGTGGACAATTCCAGCGAACCAAGCGGTCACCGTTGAACCGAGCCTTGAGTATGCACTGGTGCAAATCGAAGCCGACGCAGAGCAAGAAATTGCTGCCGAGCGTGTAATTCTGGCCAGTGACTTAGTGACGTCGGCGATGGAACGTTATGGCGTGCGCAAGTATCACAAACTTGGCTTCTGCAAAGGTGCTGACTTAGAGTTAGTGCAGTTGCAGCACCCACTGTACGACCGCCAAGTTCCATTAATTTTAGGCGCGCATGTCACCACTGACTCGGGTACCGGTTGCGTACATACCGCACCTGGCCATGGTGTTGACGACTTCTTGGTCGGTCAAGAATACGGCTTAGAGGTGTATAACCCGGTGAATGACAACGGTGTCTATAAAGAAGATACCGAACTGTTCGCCGGTCAGCATGTGTTCAAAGCGAATACCCCGATTGTTGACGCCTTGCGCGAAGCTGGCAATCTTATCCATCACGAAGCCTACGAGCACAGTTACCCACATTGCTGGCGACATAAAACGCCGATCATTTTCCGGGCGACGCCGCAGTGGTTCATCAGCATGGACAAACAGGGTCTGCGCGCTCAAGCGTTGAGCGAAATTAAGCAGGTACGTTGGGTACCGGAATGGGGCGAAAACCGTATTGCAGGCATGATCGACGGTCGCCCAGACTGGTGTATCTCCCGCCAGCGCACCTGGGGTGTGCCGATTACCCTGTTTATCCACACCGAAACGGCTGAGCCGCATCCACGGACGCTCGAATTACTTGAGCAAGTCGCCCAGCGAGTCGAAAAAGAAGGGATTCAAGCTTGGTTTGATCTCGATGCAAAGGAGCTTCTAGGTGACGAAGCCGCGTCTTATCGCAAGCTGACAGATACCTTAGATGTTTGGTTTGACTCGGGTGTGACGCATTATTGTGTGTTGAAACAGGACGAGAACCTACAATGGCCAGCGGACCTATATTTGGAAGGCTCAGATCAGCATCGCGGTTGGTTCCAGTCTTCGTTGTTGACTGGTGTTGCCAGCCAAGGTGAAGCGCCTTATAAGCAAGTGCTTACTCACGGCTTTACCGTTGACCAGCATGGCCGCAAAATGTCGAAGTCACTCGGTAACGTGGTGTCACCACAAGACGTGATGAATAAACTTGGCGGTGACATTTTACGTTTGTGGGTCGCGAGCAATGATTACACTGCAGAGATGACTGTCTCGGACGAAATTTTGAAGCGCTCTGCCGATGCCTATCGTCGCATTCGTAATACGGCTCGGTTCTTGTTAGCGAATTTAAATGGTTTTAATCCAGCCGAGCATCAAGTGGCTGCAGCCGATATGGTCGAATTGGATCGCTGGATTGTGGCCCGCGCGCAAGCTCTGCAAACGGAAATTCAAGATGCTTACGACAACTATCAATTCTTGAGTGTGGTGCAAAAACTTATGCACTTCTGCTCAATTGAGCTGGGTAGTTTCTATTTGGACATCATTAAAGATCGCCAATACACAGCGAAAGCGAACAGTAACGCGCAGCGCTCGTGTCAAACGGCGCTGTGGCATATTGCTGAAGCCTTAGTCCGTTGGATGACGCCGATTTGTAGCTTCACTGCGCAAGAAATTTGGCAGCAAATGCCACAACCGGTCAAAGGCGAGCGCAGTACCTACGTGTTCACCGCGGAGTGGTACCAAGACTGGCCGAGCGATTTAGCTGCAGGCAAAGTAAGTAACGGCCAATGGCAGCAATTGATTGAAGTTCGTGATGCGGTCAATGGTGCACTTGAAGCCGCGCGTCGTAATGAGGTCATCGGTGGCGCACTACAGGCAGAAGTCACTCTGTATGCAGCACCTGAACTGGCGCAAACTTTAGCGCTACTTGAGGATGAACTGCGCTTTGTGCTGTTAACCTCAGCGGTGACGGTTGCGGATCTTGCGCAAGCCCCGGGGACCGCAGAACGCACTGAAATGAGTGACTTACAGGTTGTCGTTGCCCGCACCAGCCATACGAAATGTGGTCGTTGTTGGCATCATCGTGAAGATGTTGGCGCAGTTGCCGAACATCCAGATCTTTGTGGTCGCTGCGTAACTAACGTCGATGGTGACGGTGAAGTGCGAGTGTTTGCCTAATGAGTAAAGTGACAAAGCCACAGCAGTGGCAACAAAGTGGCTGGCACTTATGGTGGCTGATTGTTGCCTTGGTGCTTGCCGACCAGTTGACCAAGTGGCTGGTGGTTGCCAACATGGACTTGTTTCAGCGCATTAACATCTTGCCGTTTTTTGATTTGGTTCATGTCCGGAACTATGGTGCGGCTTTTAGTTTCTTAAGTGATCAAGGTGGCTGGCAACGTTGGTTCTTTACCGTGATTGCGATTGCTATTAGTGCAGTGATTGCATGGCTATTGCGCCGCCAAACACGAGCGATGATGATTGCCAATTGGTCGTTTGCACTCATTCTCGGTGGTGCAATGGGTAACTTGGTCGACCGTATTCGCTTGGGCTATGTGGTCGATTTTCTTGATTTCTATGTAGGTAGTTATCATTGGCCAGCGTTTAACGTTGCCGACAGTGCCATCGTAATCGGTGCTGGTTTAATGATTTATGAAGGTTTCTTCGGTAAGTCGTCAGAGTCTTAGGTTAAGGTAGTTGTGAACATGAGCGAAGCTGTACAAAGTTCTCCCGTTTTAATTGGCCCCGGCAGTCATGTGGTCATGCATTTTTCGATTAAGCTGGCCGATGGCTCTGCCGCGGACAGCACGAAAGTGCATGGGAAACCTGCTCGCCTGACTATTGGCGATGGTAACCTCACGAAGAATTTTGAAGATTGCTTGTTGGGTTTGAAAACCGGTGATAATCGGGAGTTCACGTTAGCGCCAGAAGATGCCTTCGGACAACCCTTGCCAGAAAATATCTACCATATTGAACGGGTACGCTTTTCTGGTGATACGCCTGCAGAAGTTGGTGCAATTATCGCTTTCGGTCAACCTGATGGTCGCGAAATACCGGGCATTATCCGGGAAGTCACCGCTGACATCGTGACCGTTGACTTTAATCACCCATTGGCCGGTCAGGAAGTTACGTTTGCGGTGGAAATACTCAGTGTGGAGGCACCATGAAAATTATCTTAGCCAATCCTCGAGGCTTTTGTGCGGGAGTTGACCGCGCGATTACGATCGTCGAGCAAGCCTTGGAATTGTTTTCGCCACCCATTTATGTGCGTCACGAAGTCGTACACAACAAGCACGTCGTTGATGGTTTACGCGAACGTGGTGCGGTGTTTGTGGAAGAACTTCATCAAGTGCCCGATGATAGTATTGTTATTTTTAGTGCTCATGGGGTATCGCAAGCGGTGCGCGAGAATGCCAAAAATCGCGGATTGAAAGTGTTCGACGCGACCTGCCCATTAGTGACCAAAGTGCACATGGAAGTAACACGTGCGAGTCGCCGTCATCACGAGTGTGTCTTAATCGGCCACGCTGGCCACCCAGAAGTAGAAGGCACCATGGGGCAATATAATAGCGATCAAGGTGGTATTTACTTGGTGGAATCTGTTGATGATGTAGGCAAGCTCAATGTTAAAGACCCGAGTAATCTTTACTACATGAGTCAAACCACGCTGTCGGTAGACGATACGGCGGATATTATCGATGCGCTGCGGGAACGTTTTCCGGAAGTTCATGGGCCTCGCAAAGACGATATTTGCTATGCCACGCAAAACCGCCAAGACGCAGTTCGCGATTTGACCAAAGACGTTGACGTCTTGCTCGTGGTGGGTGCGCGCAATAGTTCGAATTCAAATCGCTTACGTGAATTGGCCGAAAAAATGGGGACGCGGGCGCATTTAATTGATGATGCAAGCTGTATCGACCCAGCTTGGCTCGATGGTGTTGAGCGAGTCGGTGTTACCGCCGGCGCTTCAGCTCCGGAAATCCTCGTGCAAAATGTGGTCCGGTGGTTGCAGGCGCGCGGAAAGAACATCAGTGTCGAAGAGCGTTCTGGCCGAGAAGAAAACGTGACCTTCTCCATTCCACCTGAACTGCGCGTGACCGCAGTTTAGTTGTAGGTCATGACTGAGTTGTCTTGAGTAAAGCTGCGAACCGACCTATGTTCCTACTCTAAGGGAACACAGGGGGGGCGCTCATGGACCGAGGATTCACATTACACGAGGTACTGCTGGTCAGCGGTATTCTCGGTTTTCTTTTATTGCTGAGTTTACCTTCATTACAAACTTATCGGCATCGATTTCAACTGCAACAAGCAGCCGATGACTTAACCCAATTGGTTCGCACTGCTCGGTTACATGCCATCGCCAACGACCATGTGGTTTGGGTCGGAGCAGCGCAGAATGGTGATGTATGCATGTGGTTTGATGAACAACGTCCGGCCAACTGTGTAACGAGCGCGGGTTTAGCAGGCCCACTCGCGAGCCAAGTCCGAGTTAATGCGGTTTTCGGTAATTTTACAGCGACGCGCTTTTTTCCGGGGTCGGGGATGGCCGGCTTCGCCCAAGGGCGTTTTGAACTGTTCCACGACTCATTACCCGAAGAAAGCTTGCGTATTATCGTCTCTTCCTTAGGGCGCATTCGTACTTGTGCCGTTGGCCCCCGACAACTTCGCACCGCGCCATGTTAAAGTCTCTGCGCCTAGGTGCTGGCTTCACCTTGATTGAATTGCTCGTTGCGCTCACCATCGCCGCCGTGTCGACCTTGGCGGCCCTAACGCTGCATAGTCAACTGTGGCGAAGCGCATGGCAGCAACAAGCTCAAGGCGAGTCTCAACAAGGATTTTACGCTTTAGGGCATTGGCTCTATCGTGAGTTACGGCATCACAGTGGTGGCCGCTTGTGGCACTTCGATCCAAGCTTAAATTGCTTGTTGTTTAACGACAAGGGTGTGCGACTGCGTAATGGTGCATTGCAATGGAAACCGGAACAGGGAGATTGTAGCAGCTCTGGCTGGCTAAATTTACACGACCCAGCGCTTTTCAACATCAGCCATTTTTCGATACACGAGCTAACACCGGGCACACGAAAACTCTGCCTCGAACTAACGCATTCGGGGGATTCGCCGACATTATGGTGTTACTCCTGGAGGAGTAATGCCTAGTGCTTATCTTCATATTGGTATTGATTCAGCTCTCTTCTGTCCAGCTGATCGCCAGCCTGAATTATTCACAGCAAAGCGTCGTACTCTTGTTTCATGACCTTCGTTTAGCCCGAATTGAACGGCAGCTCGACAGCTATGGTGCTTGGTTTGCTTGGCAGCTCGGTCAGAACGATAATCTTTATGCTCCAATACATTTCGACTATCACGTCGATGCGCAATGGTTGGACGTCGACTGCACTGATGCCGAACACAGTTGCTGGCAGCTCGATCTAAGGCTTCGGCATAAAGTCATTGCATTACAACGGTCAGCGCGTTTCCGCTATCACGCCAATGAAACAGACAGAGCTGTTGTGTGGCAAAGGCTCAGCGAATGAAAGCGAATGGTTTTACCTTACCCGAAGTTATGCTTGCAAGTGCGTTGTTGGCGACGACGGTCGTGTTTCTGGTGACAGTTTTACTTGAATCGCAACGCGTCTGGCAGTTTATTCAAACTCAGTATAAGTTTGATATGGAGACCCAGTTGTGGCTGAACAATTGGCAAGAGAACCCGCCCCAGCGTCACTGGAGCGGCACATTAAGCGGCGGCCAGCGTTGGCAAATCACACCCAACGATGGGCTCTGGTCATGGCAGGTTGAAGATGCCGACGGAAGCCTCATTGAGCAGGGGTGGTATACCCCTTCTGGGACGGCGCATGAAGTTCCTTGATGTTGCGCAAATCGACGCCACTTATTCAACCGATTGTGCAGCGGAAAAGGTCGCAGAACAGGCAGTTCTTGTGGTAGGATGAGGCCAATTTATCCTTTCAGACCAAGGTTGTTAGAGCGGTGCTATTGCAAGGTAGAGAACTGCAATCTGTGCGCGGTGAGCGTGTATTGTTTAGCAACATAAACCTTGACGTTGCCAGTGGCCAATTGTGGCAAATTGAAGGCCCGAACGGTGCTGGTAAATCAAGCTTACTGCGGATTCTTGCGGGTTTATTACCAGCCCAGCAGGGCGATGTGCTGTTCCAAGGCGAAGTGATTCAGCAGTGTCGGGAAATCTACTACCATGACTTGCTCTTTATCGGCCATAAATCCGGGATTAAACCCGAACTCACCGCAATTGAAAATCTTGAATTTTATGCCGCGGTTGAAGGGCATGAATTTTCCACGCCACCTTATGAATTGCTGGCACAAGTCGGCTTAGTGGGTCTCGAAGACATTCCGGCGCAGCGACTTTCAGCGGGCCAGCAGCGACGAATTGCTTTAGCCCGACTGTGGTTTTCGCAAACGCGTTTATGGATTCTGGATGAGCCATTCACTGCGCTTGATGTTGACGGTATCGCCATGCTGCATGATCGTTTTCAAGCGCATTTGGCCCAAGGTGGGGCGATTATCCTCACTTCGCATCAAGACTTACACAGTATGAGCTATCCGGTGCATCGCTTGCAGTTGAGGTATCAACACTGATGAGCAAGCCAACGCAAAGCACACGCAAACCGGTCGCTAGTGGCCAAATTTTCCGCCAAATCATCCGCCGTGATTTGCGCGTGGCCATGCGCCAACGCAGCGATTTGTTAAACCCGCTGATTTTTTTATTGATTGTCATCACGCTGTTTCCACTCGGCGTTGGACCGGGGCCGGATATCTTGGGGCGCATTGCCGCCGGCGTAATTTGGGTGTCGGCCTTGTTGTCCGCCATGCTCGGATTAGAACGAATTTTCCGCGATGACTTTCGTGATGGCGCGTTGGAACAACTGATGTTATTGCCGGTCGCAGTAGAATTCAGTGTGTTGGCAAAAATTATCGTCCATTGGCTGCTAACCGCCGTACCTGTATTGATCATTACGCCACTATTGGCGTTATTACTGAACCTACCCATTCAAGCATGGGGTGTATTGTGGTTGACGCTCCTGATCGGCACACCGATATTGAGCGCAGCTGGCGCGATCGGCGTGGCCTTGACGGTGAGTTTAAACAAGGGCGGGGCGCTGCTCAGTTTGTTATTATTACCTTTATTGGTGCCGCTACTGATTTTTGCGACAGCGGCGGTCGAAGCCACCCTAGCAGGCGTATCGCCTGCCGGCCCGTTGGCATTAATTGGCGCGTTTAGTGTACTGAGTGTGACACTCGCGCCGTTCGCGGTGAAAGCCGGTTTACGAGTGAGTGTGAATTAATATGTGGCAATGGTTACATCCGTATGCAAAGCCAGAAGCAACCTTTCACTTGGTGCAAAAACTGCTGCCTTGGTTCCTGATTCCGGGTCTGATTTTGTCAGCCGTCGCTTTGGTCTGGGGGCTGGCGATTGCGCCACCGGATTATCAACAAGGTGAGAGCTACCGGATTATCTTTGTCCATGTACCCGCAGCGATGTGGTCGATGGGCTTTTATGTAGCGATGGCGATTGCCGGTTTACTGGCTTTAGTCTGGCAAATCCGTACCGCAGAGTTAGCTTTGCTCGCCATTGCGCCCGTGGGTGCAGTGCTGACCTTTATTTCCCTGTTTACTGGTGCCTTATGGGGCCAACCCATGTGGGGCACATGGTGGGTGTGGGACGCGCGGTTAACCGCACAGTTGATTCTGCTGTTCCTATACATGGGCGTGATGGCGCTGTATATTGCGTTTGAAGATGAGCGCGCCGGGGCAAAAGCAGCAAGTATTTTGGCCCTTGTTGGGGTGATTAATATTCCGATTATTCATTATTCGGTGTATTGGTGGAACACCTTGCATCAACAGTCGACCGTGACTCGCGCGATTACCCGGTTAGAAGCGCCAAGTATCGCGCCGGAAATGCTCTATCCGCTGCTTGTTAGTATTGTTGCCATGATGCTCGTCAGTGCCGTGCTCGTGATGAAACGGTTGAATAATGAAATTTTACGTCGTGAAATTCACCGGCCGTGGGCGCTGACCTATTTGGGTATTCCCGTCGTGCAACGGAATGAGGAGTAGGCCGATGCAATTTGATAGCTTACAAGAATTTTTCCACATGGGCGGATACGCCGTGTGGGTGTGGTGGTCGTTTTTAGGCACCTTATTATGCTTTGCCTTACTTGCCGTTGAAGCGAGTTGGCGCCGGCGTAAGCTGGTCAGCGAAGCACGCAAACATGCAGCTCGTGCCGAGCGTATTTTGCAAGCTCGCGAGGCGCGGCGACAGGCCAAACAAACGAACCAGAACTAGCCAAGTTGCGTAGTAGACTTGCACGTTGCCAAGCGAAACCAACAGGCGAACCGATTTTAAATTGACGAAACGAGAACGATCATGAACCCAAGACGTAAAAAACGATTCATCATAACGAGCGGTATTCTCGGTGGCGTAGCCATCGCGACCGCATTGGTGCTGTACGCTTTGTCGCAAAATATCGATTTGTTTTATACCCCGACGGAAATTATTGATGGAAAGGGCAGTGAACAAGTGCGCCCCGAAGTGGGCCAACGGATTCGTATCGGTGGCCTTGTGGTACCAGGGTCGGTGCGCCGTGAAGGCTCAGGTTTAACCGTGTCATTTAATCTGATTGACTCGGGCCCGGCAGAAGTCATTGTCGATTTCGAAGGCATCCTGCCGGACTTGTTCCGTGAAGGCCAAGGGATTGTCGCGCAGGGTGTATTGATTGAGCCGAATCGTTTGTTGGCCAGTGAAGTATTGGCGCGCCACGATGAAGAGTATATGCCGCCAGCTCTCGCGGAAGCCTTGAAAGGCATCGAGCACGTGCCGCCATCACAGTGGAGTGATGACGACTATCGTAATAACAAGGATGACGACAACGAATCAGGTGGTGGTTATGATCGGTGAGTTAGGTCACTTTGCGCTGGCGCTGGCGTTTGCATTCTCAGCGTTACTCGCTTTCATTCCGCTCATCGGCGTGGCACGCGGTCATGGTGGTCAAATGGCACTTGCCCGGCCACTAACCTATGGCATGTTTATTTTTACGCTGATTTCATTTATCGCCCTTGTTTGGGGCTTTCTCGCCAATGACTTCAGTATTGCTTACGTCGCCAATAATTCGAATACTGCGTTACCCGCAATTTATCGCTTTACCGCAGTTTGGGGCTCACACGAAGGCTCGTTCCTGCTGTGGATGCTGGTGCAAGCGAGCTGGGCAGCAGCGTTAGCCTTGTTCTCGAACCGTTTGCCGTTAGTGTTTGCGGCGCGAGTTCTTGCGGTCATGGGCATGATTGGAGTCGGCTTCTATTTATTTATGTTGCTGACGTCGAATCCATTTGAGCGGACGATTCCATTAATTCCAGTCGATGGCCGTGACTTAAACCCATTGCTGCAAGATCCCGGCATGATTATTCATCCGCCATTGCTGTACATGGGTTATGTCGGCTTCTCCGTGGCCTTTGCCTTTGCGATTGCAGCATTGCTCGGTGGCCGCTTGGATTCCGCTTGGGCGCGCTGGTCGCGGCCGTGGACGATTGCGGCGTGGGTATTCCTCACGCTCGGGATCATGGTCGGCAGCTGGTGGGCGTACTATGAACTTGGCTGGGGCGGCTGGTGGTTCTGGGACCCGGTTGAAAATGCGAGTTTCATGCCATGGCTAGCAGGTACCGCATTGATGCACTCACTGGCGGTGACGGAGAAACGCGGCACCTTTAAGTCCTGGACCGTCTTATTAGCCATCGCGGCATTTAGCTTGAGCTTATTAGGAACCTTCCTCGTGCGCTCTGGGGTCTTGGTTTCAGTGCATGCATTCGCAGCGGATCCAACCCGCGGTATGTTCCTGCTCGGTTTCCTTGGTGTGGTGATCGCCGGCTCGTTGTTGCTGTATGCGATTCGCGCGGCGAAAGTCCAAAGCCATAGCCGCTATGATCTTTTCTCGCGTGAAGTGTTACTCCTCGGCAATAACGTGGTGCTTGTCACCGCGACTGTTGTCGTGATGATTGGCACCTTGTTGCCGTTATTCTTCCAGCAGTTAGGCTTGGGGAATATCTCCATTGGTGAACCCTTCTTTGACGAAATGTTCATGTGGTTAACCATTCCATTCGCCATCATCCTTGGTTTAGGCCCGTTGACGCGCTGGCGCCGCCAAGGGTTTAGCGAAATCCGCAATAGTTTAGGTCTGGCACTGCTGCTGGCGGTAATTCTCGGCTTCGCCTTACCTTGGATATTCGCTGACGTGGTGCATGGTCTTGCCGCACTCGGTCTGATCCTAGCGTTGTGGGTGGTATTTACCACGGTCGCTGAGCTACGCATGCGTGTCGCTAGTCGCGAACAGAAGCTGCCGGCCTTGGTCAAACTTGGGCGCAGCCACTGGGGTATGGTGCTCGGTCACTTGGGTTTTGCGGTCATGGTGATCGGTATTGCCATGGTGCAAAATTACGAAGTTGAACGCACAGTTCGGATGGGACCGGGTGACACCTTCGAAGAACGCGGTTATGTGTTTAGTTTCGAAGAAATGTATGAATGGCAGGGGCCAAACTTTATTAGTGACACAGCAACGTTCCGTGTCACACGCACCGATGGCAGCCGTGTTGGTATTATCAAGTCAGAAAAGCGTTTTTATACCGTGACGCGCCAGATGCAAACGCAAACGGGTCTGCAAGTGAATCCTTTCCGTGACCTTTACATCGCCTTGGGTGAAGAGCTTGAGGATGGCAGTTGGGCCGTGCGGATTCATATCAAACCGTTCGTACGCTGGATCTGGGGTGGCTCAATTCTGATGGCGATTGGTGGTATATTCAGTATGACCGATAAGCGCTACCGTCTG
>JAMCWV010000091.1 GCA_023481025.1 Gammaproteobacteria bacterium | reverse complement strand
CCAGATGTAGCCGGAACTATTCACGGTGCCGTAGGCCACCATAAACATAATCACTAATTTCACTAACGTTAACGAGAACCTGTTTTTAATGTAGCGATTAAGATAAGCCACATTGGTTTCAGCGATGTAGTAGTAGGCGAGTATAGTGGTAAAAGCAAAGAAGAAAATGGCGATGCCAACAAAGCCTTCGCCCATGTTACCAAACACACTCGACAGCGCTAACTGTGTAAATGCAGGTGAGGCAACATCTGTAGTTGCTGCGACGTTTTGAACGATTAACGCACCAGTGACTTCATCCACGATATTGAATTGCTGCGTGATCAGAATCATTAAAGCGGTCGCGGTACAGACAAACAAGGTGTCAATGTAAACAGAGAAAGCTTGGACTAATCCTTGTTGCGCAGGGTGATCAACTTCTGCGGCAGATGAGGCGTGAGGGCCGGTACCTTGCCCCGCTTCGTTTGAGTAGATACCGCGTTTTACACCCCAACCAATGGCAGCACCGAAGCCAGCTTGCGCAGTAAATGCATCGGTGACAATCATGGCGAGAATGCCGGGGACTTTATTCAAATTCAGGAAGACAATGACCAACGCCATAATAATGTAGGCAAGGGCCATAAAAGGAACCACAATTTGGGTAAAGTTGGCGATGCGTTTGATTCCACCGAAAATAATGAAGCCGAGGACAATAAGAATCACAGCGAGTGCGATGAGTTTATTCGAGCCCACTTCACCGAAGTCGGTCGACACCATATTGCCATCACCGAAAACATGGGTAACTGCATTACCGACTGCATTGGCTTGAATTCCGGGTAAGAAGATGCCGCAAGCAATAATCGCTGAAATCGCGAATAGAATCGCCAACCACTTTTGCCCAAGTGCCTTTTCAAAGTAGTAGGCCGGACCGCCACGATATTGACCTTGATCTTCGACTTTATAAATCTGACCTAAGGTTGACTCGGCATAGGCTGTACTGGCACCAAGAAAGGCCACGACCCACATCCAAAACACAGCACCTGGACCACCAAAACCGATCGCAGCTGCAACACCAGCGATATTACCGACACCGACACGACCAGAAAGTGTAACGGCAAGTGCTTGAAACGATGAAATACCTTTACTTGAGTCATTTCCGCTGATTAACAAACGCAGCATTTCGCGAAAGTGCCGCACTTGCGCAAAGCGGGTAAGTATCGAATAAAACAGGCCTGCACCTAAACAGAGAAAGATTAGGGCAGGGCTCCAGATGATATTATTGACGGTGTTGACGATGGCTTCCATCAGCGTCTCCCAGTTGTTATGGAATTGTTGTTTTTAGAATTAGGCGTTACTTTGCCACATTATTAAAGCCAGCTCTACGAGAACTTCATGCAGCAGCCCTATATTTGTCTCGCTTTATCGAGTTTTTTTGGCTTACAAACGTGATTTACGCTGGAATCATCACCTTTCACGTGAATCAACCTTGGATGGCTGATATGATTAGTTTACTGAAACTCACTTTTCTTTGTGGACAACGAGAGGTGCCATGGCGATTATTAATTGTCCCGGCTGCATGAAAAAAGTGTCTGACCGTGCGGCTGTGTGTGACCATTGTGGTTTTATGCTTGGTGCTCACGACGCTGAAACATTGGCACGCAAAGCACGTAATCAGCGTTCGATTCGGGTGAATAAGTTAGTCAGCCAGCAAATGTTGGCGATTGTCTTTTTTGTTGCGGGTATTGGCGCAACTTTTTATGATTGGCAGGAAAGTGGCTGGGAGTCCGTCATGCCGATTGTCGGCCCGGCAGTTGCAGGTTTGAGTTTTGCGTGGTACTTAGTCACCCGTGGTCGTATTTATCTTTTGAAACGGCAGAAATAGAATGCAATATGATGACGTTGTGAAGGCGATGTCGCCTGAAATTTATGAGCGCATGGTTCAGGCCGTTGAAACTGGACGTTGGCCTGATGGCCAAAAACTAACACCAGAACAATTGGAAAATGCGATGGAACTGGTGATGGTTTATCAGGCACGGCGCTTGCAGCAAGACGAGCATTTTTCCATCGGTCCAACTGGTGAGTTGGTGATGAAGACGAAGGGCGACTTGCGCTCTGAGTTGCGTATGCGTGCCGAAGCAGACATTGCTCGGTTCACAATCAATGACGATAAACACTAAACGTTTTTAGTTGGAGTGATCAATTCCGTGTTTTCAGCAGTGACGACCGAACCAAGTGGTTCCCCAGCGTTTTATCAAAGCTTAGTGAAGCAACTCGATGCATTAACCGCAGATGAGCCTGACCTCATTGCTAACCTTGCAAACATTAGTGCGTTTCTTTATGACCAATTAGCGGACTTGAATTGGCTTGGCTTTTATTTAAGTCAAGGCGACGAGCTTGTGCTTGGCCCATTCCAAGGCAAAGTTGCCTGTGTCAGAATTCCATTTGGTAAAGGTGTCTGTGGTACTGCCGCGAGCAGTCGTGAAGTACAACGGGTGGCAGACGTTCATGCGTTCGCTGGCCATATTGCTTGCGATAGCGCGAGTAATTCAGAAATCGTACTGCCTGTGATTGTCAATGACCGTGTCGTTGCTGTGCTTGATATCGACAGCCCGAGTCTTAATCGTTTCAGTGCCGAAGATGAAGCTGGACTTTCCCTGTTGATGCCTTTACTCGCGTCGCTAAACTGGCAGCAATATGGATGATTTTGACATTCGTCCCTATCTTGTTGATGTGACGGACATGGACTTTTTTGAAGATGACGCTGAGTTAGCGGCTGATCATCTTAATTTGATGCTTTACACGATTGTTCAGCACACGGCTGACATCGAATTTTGGACGTTTGAAAAGCGTGAACAATTGATTCTGGAAATAAGCGAGCTGTGGCTGCGTGAACCGGGACTTGTCGAAGCGGAATCGGACGAATTAGAAGATTATATCACCCACCTGGTTCAACGTATCGAACAAGACGACCAGGCAACAGAGAACGATGAAGGTTAATTCAATGGAAAATACGGCAAAACTCTCGACCAGCAAAGAAGTTATCGCATACCTCGCGGAACAGTTCCCAGGATGCTTCACGTTGGAGGGAGATGCACGCCCGCTGAAAATAGGAATTTTCGATGAGCTGGCAAAACGTCTGGCCGATGATGAAAACGTCAGTAAAACGCGGTTACGCTCGGCATTACGTCAATATACTAATTCTTGGCGCTATCTGCGTAGTGTGAAAGCAGGAATTCAACGCGTTGATCTCGATGGCGCCGATGCCGGTGCCGTAGAAGCGGAACATGAGCAACACGCGCAAGAACAACTGCAAGCATCGCAAGCAAAAGCGAAAGAAAAACAAGCACAACGTGCGGCAGAGCGTAAACCAATTGCGACCAAAGGTCGTAATACAAAGAACAAAACAGGCGATAATCAAGTCAAAGGTGAAAAGAAGCGTAAATCAGTTTCGATTCCGCGCAGTGGTTCAAGCAAGCCAGCAGTTGCTCAACCGATTACCCGTAAGGCGGCCTTGGAAAATGTTCAGCCTGACGCTGTGAAAGTTGGTGACAAAGTTCAAGTTAAAGTGGGCAGCATGGCAGTGCAGGGGACAATTGCAGGCATTGAAAAAAGCGAAGTTCAGGTTCAATTACCGTCCGGAATGACCGTTCGAGTAGCCGTTTCTGAGTTGTTTCGCAGCTAACAGGAGTTCGAATGTTAAAGCAAGTTGTAACCAGCGTTGTTCTGAGCGCAGCGTTATTATTAACGCCTTCAAGCAGTGTTGGGCAAACCCAAGGCTTAAGTGATTTAAGTACGAGCTACACATTAGCCGATGTACCAAAACTTGAGCCGGAAGCGCAACATAAAGCTGCAAGTCGTCGGATCGCGTCTTATTTCACTCGCTATCACTATAGTCGGGTCGAGCTTGATGAGGCGATGGCAGAGCAGATTTTTAATCGCTACTTTGAGCAACTTGACTACAATCGAATGTTCTTCTTGCAAAGCGACATTGATGAATTTGCATCACATCGCAAGAGCTTTCATGAAAAGCTGTTAAATGGTGATCTCGATGCAGCCTATGCGATGCATCAGCGCAATTTGCAGCGTCGTTTTGAACGTTTTCAATACGCATTGAGTGTCGTCGAGTCAGGCATCGAGTTTGACGAAGAAAACACTGAATTCCAATTTGACCGCACCAAGGCAGACTGGGCGACGACCCGTTCTGAACTCGATGATATTTGGCACCAACGGGTGTTGAATGATGCACTTAATCTTTTGTTAGCTGGACGCACGGAAGACGAAATTACAGACAACCTCAAGCGTCGTTATCGTTCAGCGCTGCAGCAACTTACCCAAACCCAAAGCGAAGATGCTTTTCAAAATGTCATGAATGCTTTCGCGCGCAGTGTCGACGCGCATACAAGTTATTTGTCACCGCGCAACGCAGAGCGTTTTCAACAGAACATGAATTTGTCGCTCGAAGGTATTGGTGCAGTGCTGCAAGCGGAATTTGATTATACCGTTATTCGCTCATTGGTTCCTGGTGGCCCAGCGGACAAATCTGGCAAATTATCGCCAGATGATCGAATTATTGCGGTGGCACAGGGCGACCAAGAGTTCGTCGATATTATTGGCTGGCGTCTGGACGACGTGGTTGAGATCATTAAAGGCCCGAAAGGAAGCGTTGTTCGCCTCCAAGTTTTGAAAGGTGGCGATGCGCCGGGTGCATCACCGGTCGAAGTTGAAATTATTCGCGAAGAAGTTCGTTTGGAAGATCGTGAAGCCAAATTAAGTTATGAAACTGCTGACAGCGGTGAGCGTTTTGCAGTGATTACTATCCCCGGCTTCTATAACAAGCTCACAGACAAGGTTCAGGAGTTGTTGGTGGATGTTCGTGCCAATGACGTTGATGGCTTGATTATTGATTTGCGCGGCAATGGCGGCGGCGCCCTAAATGAATCGATTACTTTGACGGGTTTATTTATTCCGTCGGGACCGGTCGTACAGGTGCGTGACAGCACCGGACGTATTGATGTCAGTGGTGACCCGGACCCGCAAGTGCATTATGACGGCCCAATGGTTGTCATGATTGACCGTTTCAGTGCGTCAGCATCTGAAATCTTCGCTGCAGCGTTACAAGATTATCAGCGTGCTTTGATTGTCGGTGAGAACAGTTTCGGCAAGGGAACGGTGCAGCAGCATCGAGGCTTGGCTCGTCGCTTTGATCTCCATTCCAATCCGATGGGTAGCGTCCAATATACCATGGCTAAGTTTTATCGTATCGACGGTGGTAGCACTCAGCATAAAGGTGTGGTTCCGGATATTCAGTTCCCGAGTTTGATTGACCCTGAAGAGTTTGGTGAAAGTCGTGCAGAAAATGCATTACCGTGGGATCAAATTGAAGCCGTAGAATTCCGTCGCTTTAATTACGTGAACACCGATGTCATCGAGCGCTTAAATAATTACTTCGGTCAACGTACAGCAACAGATCCAGAGTTCAGTTATATTCATGAAGATGCTGAGCGGGTTAAAGCGATGCGCAACCGCACACATGTGAGTCTTGTCAAAGCTGAGCGTGAAGCGGAGTCTGAGCGCGATCGCCAACGTAGTCTCGATCGTATTAATGAGCGATTATTACGTGCAGGTTTAGAGCCTGTAGAGACGATTGATGAAGCGGATGAAGAGGTGCGTACTCCAGACGTATTCCTCGCTGAAACCTTAAGAATCTCAGCTGATTATTTGCGCATTTTGCGTGAAAACAATTAGTTAAATAAAAGACTCCGTGTAAAGGGCTTGTTCGAAACAAGCCCTTTATTATGTCTGCGAATCGAAAAACGTTTGGTTTTTCTCGCTAAAAATGACATAAAGTACAGTAAATGCGAACCTCGACGACAAGAGTAAGATAGGGATTCGCTACCTTATTATTATAAAAAATGGATCACAAACATGACGGTCACTACAAAACGTCCCTCGTATTTGCAAGCGCTGATTCCTTTGTTAGCGCTCATTGCTATGTTAGCAAGTTCAGTTTTTCTCTTTGGCGAGGATTCGTCATACGGCCCCAATCAAATAGCCTTGTTAATCGCCGCGGCAATTGCCACTGTGATTGCATTTAATAATGGTTATCAGTGGGGTGATATCGAGAAGGGCATTACCGAAGGCATTTCTGTCGCTCTCGGTGCGATCTTAATTATTTTGATGGTCGGCTCACTCATTGGCACTTGGTTACTCGCCGGGATTGTCCCGACGATGATTTACTACGGCCTTGAGTTGCTGAGTCCGAGTTGGTTTTATGCTGCTGCCTGTATCATTTGTGCCATTGTCGCGTTGTCAATCGGCAGCTCATGGACCACAGCAGCAACGATTGGTGTCGCCTTGATCGGCGTTGCAACCGGTATGGAGCTTTCTTTAGCCATCACTGCAGGTGCGGTCGTGTCCGGCGCTTATTTTGGTGACAAAATGTCGCCATTATCCGACACCACCAACTTAGCACCTGCCGTCAGCGGAACAGAGCTGTTTGCTCACATCCGCTACATGAGTTGGACGGCTTTCCCGGCGTTGGGTATTTCCATCGTTCTGTTCTTGATTCTTGGGTGGAGTGCGTCAAGTAGCGCCAACATGGACTCACTCGATGCAATGCAGAGCGAACTGCGGAACCTATTTAATATCAGTCCAGTGATGTTAATTCCGCTCGCCGTTCTCTTTGTACTTGCGGTTGCAAAAAAGCCGGCGTTACCGTCGATTCTGATTGGAGCTTTAGTCGGCGGCCTTTGGGCTCTGCTGTTCCAACAAGATGTTATTGCAACCATCGCTAATCCAGATCGTGCTAATTTCATTGTCGGCGCTTTTGAAGTCGTTTGGCTTGCGCTTGCTAGTGGTGTGCAAATCGCCTCTGACAATGCTGATCTTGAATCCTTGATCAGCGGCGGTGGTATGGAGAGTATGATCAACACCGTCTGGTTAATTATCAGTGCCATGACCTTTGGTGCTGTCATGGAAACAACCGGATTACTGCAAAAGTTAATTCGCGGCATTTTGAAAGTGGTCAAAGGAACGACGTCATTAGTCACTGCAACAGTGTTTACCTGTTTTGGTGCCAACGTATTGACAGCCGATCAGTATATGGCGATTGTGCTTCCGGGCCGCATGTTCCGGGAAGCCTATGCAGAAGCGGGTTTGGATCCGCGAGTTCTTTCACGGACACTCGAGTCAAGTGGTACCATTACTTCTGCATTGATTCCATGGAACACCTGCGGTGCTTACATGTTCTCAGTTTTGGGTGTTTATCCACTGCATTACGCGCCATTCGCGTTCTTCCTGTTGTTAGTGCCGATGCTAACGATTCTGTACGCCTATACAAACTTCAAAATTTTACGTTTACCGGGCCATGAATCAACGGCAGCATAAGCGCTGCCGTTTGCCTCGTCTTGGGAAATTTGCCGATTAAATCAATCAAAGGTTAACTTCATGCTCGAACTCACGACTCAACCGCAAGCTAAGTTCCGCGCCGATTATCAGCCACCAGCATTCGCGATTGAGACCGTTGACTTAACCTTTGAGTTGGCAGCAGAAACGACGCAAGTGACCAATACAATGGTGCTTCGCCGCCTCGGCAATGAGGACACGCTGCGTTTAGATGGCGAGCAATTAAAATTAGAAAAAGTCCTACTCAATGACCATGAGCTGGGCACAAATGATTTTGTCGTTGATGGCAAAAGCTTGACCCTGCGAGAGATGCCGGAACAGTTTCAGCTGACCATCATCACAACGATCAATCCCTCCGCAAATACCGCACTTGAAGGTCTTTATCTGTCAGAGGGTACTTTTTGTACACAGTGTGAAGCTGAAGGTTTCCGCCGGATCACCTATTTTCTCGATCGCCCGGATGTGTTGGCCGTCTATACCACGACAATTATCGCCGAACGGGGACGTTATCCGCACCTGTTATCGAATGGTAATTTAGTTAAGCGTGAGCAATGCGATGGGCAGGATTGCGTGACTTGGCATGACCCTCATCCGAAACCAAGCTATCTTTTCGCGCTGGTCGCTGGCGATTTTGATTTACTAGAGGATCGTTTTATCACGCGTGACGAACGGGTTGTGACCTTGCAGCTTTTCGTCGATAAGGGCAACCTCGATAAAGCCGATTATGCCATGGGTGCGCTCAAGCGCGCGATGCAGTGGGATGAAGAGCGCTTTAATCTCATTTACGATCTCGACATTTATATGATCGTAGCGGTCGATTTCTTTAACATGGGCGCGATGGAAAATAAGGGGTTAAACATTTTTAACTCCAAATATGTGCTGGCCAACGCACAAACAGCGACCGACCAAGACTTTCTGAATGTTGAGTCTGTCATCGGACACGAGTACTTCCATAACTGGACCGGAAATCGTATTACTTGTCGTGACTGGTTCCAGTTGAGCTTAAAAGAGGGACTTACCGTGTTCCGCGACCAAGAATTTAGTGCTGATCTTGGGATGCGCGCGGTTAATCGTATTCAAGATGCACGTATTATGCGCACGCATCAGTTTGACGAAGATAGTGGCCCAATGGCGCATCCGATTCGCCCTGACCGAGTGGTCGAAATGAACAACTTCTACACCGTAACAGTTTACAACAAAGGTGCGGAAGTCATTCGTATGTTGCATACCCTGCTCGGTGAAACCGGTTTTCAAGCGGGTATAGCACTGTACATTCAACGTCATGATGGCCAAGCCGTTACCTGTGAAGATTTTGTCACAGCAATGGAGGATGCCAATCAGGTTGACTTACAACAGTTTCGTTTATGGTATAGCCAAGCAGGAACGCCCTTAATTGAAGCGAGTGAAGCTTATGATCAAGCAGCTCAACGCTACACGCTAACTTTGCGTCAGAGCGTACCTGCAACGATTGGCCAAGAGCATAAACAGCCGATGCACATTCCGGTTCGTGTTGAGTTTGTCAATTCTCTCGGTAAGCCATTGCCAATCAGTGATAACGAAGGACAAACAGTGAGTGTTCTGGAGCTACGTGAAGGCCAACAACATTTTGTTTTTGAAGGTGTAAAAGAGCGTCCTATCGCTGGTCTCTTGGCCGATTTTTCCGCACCCGTGCGTTTGCGTATGGCTCGTAGCGAAGCAGAACTGCTTGCTCTCATTGCCGGCGGTTCTGACGCGTTCTTGCGCTGGGACGCAGTGCAACAGTTTTACCTGCAACGCTTGCACCAAGCCATTCGCGATGATGAGCCGGTAGATGTTCCGCAGAATTTAATTGACGTATTGGGCGAAGAGTTAGGCAACCGTTCGGCGGATCCTGCACTCACCGCATTACTTCTGCAAGTCCCGAGCGAGGAAGCGGTAAGCCAAGACTTTCAGGTCATTCCGGTACGCGCGATATGCCGCGTTGTCAATGAGTTGCGGTTAGCTTTAGCCCAATCTTTGCGCTCAGAGTTATTGCAAGTTACCAAGCTAAACAAGGATGAGACGAGCGCGTTATCGTCTACAGCGATTGCACGACGGATGTTAACCAATACTGCCATGAGCCTATTAGCCTTATTGCCGGATGAGGATATTGAGCAAGTGCTCGAGCAGTATTTTAATATTGATTCATCAATGACCTTGCAGTTCGGTGCGTTGCAAGCTGCTGTTCATGCAAACCATCGTTTAACGACGTCTTTCTTAAACCAGTTTGCAAATCGATGGTCACATGACGTTTTAGTCATGGATAAATGGTTGGCGGTACAAGCAACGAGCCCTCAGTATGGAACGGTCGAGAAAATCGCGAGTTTAGTAGAATCAGCTTACTTTAACTGGCGTAACCCGAACCGGATTTACGCGCTATTAGCCTCGTTTACCCATAATCTCGGTCAACTCCATGCTGAAGATGGCGAGGGTTATCGTTTTGTTATTGCTGCGATTCGGCGATTGAATAGTAGCAACCCGCAAGTTGCGTCGCGGTTGTTGTCGCCGCTACTTAAATGGCGCAAGCTCCCTACTAAGCAACAACAACTACTCAAAACGGAGTTAGTTTCGTTAAGCCAACTGGACAATTTAGCGCCTGATTTATATGAAAAAGTTAACCAAACGTTAAGCGAAAATTAACTCATCGCACCAGCCCGGAATACGTTGATTTTCCTCTCTTAAAGGCCGACAATATGTGAGCTATTAAACTACCGCCCGGCGGCGGTTGTCATGCCACAACTTTTTTGCCTCAGACAAGGATTAATCATCATGGCATCGGTCAACAGTCAACCCCCGGTTATCCTCGAGAAAGTTTCAGAGACCATTCATCAACGCTTCCCGAAAGCCAATGCTTCTTTGGTGGAGGAATTTGCCCAACGCCTCTACCGTAACGTGTCCCGCGATGATTTGGCGGGACGAGACCATAGTAATATCTATGGCGCTATCGTCGGTCTGTGGCATAGTTTTAACGACTATGAGTCGAACACCAAAGCGACCATTAAAGTGTATAACCCAGAAGTGTCGAAACACGGCTGGGAGTCTCCTCACACGATTATAGAGATTATTCAAACCGATATGCCGTTTATGGTGGACTCGGTGCGGATGGCCTTAAGCCGCCTGTGTATTAATTCGCAATTGCTTTTACATTCACCACTTGTTCATCGTCGTGATGCCGAAGGTAAAATTACCGAAATTTTACCAGCAGGCCAAACTGACGAAGCAGCACAAACCGATACCGTATTCTTAGTTGAAGTGGATCGCCAAAATGACGCTGCTGAGTTAAAAGCGCTGAAAACAGAATTAGCCTCGGTAATGAACGAAGTTGCGCTAGCGGTCAGCGACTGGAAGCCGATGCGAGCAAAGTTAAAAGATATCGCTGAAACAATGGACGCGCGGAATTTCCCAGGCGCTCCGGAGAAGCTCGAACAAGCGAAACGCTTTTTAGCTTGGCTTGCCGACGATAATTTTACCTTAATGGGCTACCGCAGTTATAGCGTGAACGCGATCGAGGGTGACTATGAGATCGTGCAGGACTCGGATTCAAGCTTGGGCTTGCTGAAAAACTCGAAAGAAAATAAAGCCCGTCGTCTTGGTGACATGAGTAAACTAGCTCGAGCGACTGCGCTGTCTAGCGATGAAGTTTTATTGCTGACGAAGACCAATGCACGTTCACGGGTGCACCGTCCAGCGCACAATGATTACATTGGCATTAAGCGTTTCGATGAGCAAGGGCGTGTCATCGGCGAAGATCGCTTTATTGGCCTGTATGCAGCTACATTCTATAACGACAGTGTCATGGACATTCCCTTAGTCAGTGACAAAGTGAAATCGGTACTCGAAAAGTCTCGTTATGCGAAAGGCACGCACGCTAGTAAAGCGTTACTCAATATCATGCAAACCTATCCGCGCGACGAAATTGTCCAAAGTAGCGAAGAAGATTTATTAAAGACCGCGCTCGGTGTGTTGCAAATCCAGGAGCGTGATATTACTCGCGTCTTTTTACGTCGTGATATTTTTGGTCGTTTCATTACCGCAATGGTTTATGTTCCCAAGGAACGTTACAACACCTTGCTGCGGGTGCGTACTCAAAATATATTAGCGAAAACCTTGGGCAGCAGTGAAGACGTCGATTTTACGACCTATTTCTCTGAATCAGCTCTGGCGCGGACACAATATACGATTCGTGTACAAGACAGTGGCCAAGAAATTAACATTAAAGAATTGGAAGAGAATCTAATGGAAGCATCGCGCAGCTGGGAAGATAATTTAGAACGCTTGCTAGTGACGGCAAAAGGTGAAGGTAGTGCTCGTGATTTGATGAAGCGTTACGCTGCGGGTTTCCCGCGTGCCTACAAAGAAGATGTTTTACCTTCAGTAGCACTCGCTGATATCGAACAGCTTGAAGCACTCGACGATGACCACCGTTTAGGTATGCTGTTTTATCGTGCGCAAGAAGTTCAAGATGACTCGAATCGAGTGAAGTTGAAGCTGTTCCACCGCGATGAGCCGATTCACTTGTCGGATGTTTTGCCCATGCTGGAGAACTTTGGCCTGCGCATTATCAACGAAAGTCCGTACCAGATTAAAACCAATGACGGCCATGTCTTTTGGGTACTCGACTTCTTCATGCTACACACTGCAGGTAAGCTTGACCTCGAACAAAGTCGCGACGCTTTCCAAAATGCGTTTGCAAAAGTGTGGGCCGGAAATTATGAAGACGACGGATTCAACCGTCTGATTCTTGGTGCTGGAATGGAAGGGCGCCACGTTGTTATTTTACGTATGTTTGCAAAATACATGCGTCAGATTGGTGTGACGTTTAGCCAAAGTTATATCGAAAGTACGTTTACTCGGTATCCAAACATCGCCGCCTTGTTAGTGAAATTATTCTACATCCGCTTTGAGCCGGGTGTGAAAAATGTGAATAAGAAAGTTGAGACGCTAGTATCCAAGATCCAAGGCGAGCTCGAGAAAGTCGCGAGCCTTGATGACGATCGGATTATTTGTCGCTACCTCGACCTGATTCAAGCAGCCCTACGCACGAACTTCTTCCAAGTTGATGCGGAGGGTAACGAGAAGCCTTATGTGTCGATTAAGTTCTTACCCGAACTTATCTCTGAAATGCCGTTACCACTGCCTAAGTATGAAATCTTTGTCTACTCACCACGCGTCGAAGGTATTCATTTGCGTGGCGGTAAAGTCGCTCGCGGCGGCTTGCGTTGGTCTGACCGACGGGAAGACTTCCGTACTGAAGTGCTAGGGCTGGTCAAAGCGCAGCAAGTCAAGAACACGGTGATTGTTCCGGTTGGTGCGAAAGGTGGTTTTGTCTGTAAGCAACTGCCAGAAGAACGAGACGCCATGCTGGAAGAAGGAAAGGCGTGTTATCGCACATTTATTCGTGCTTTGCTCGACATTACCGACAATATCATCGAAGGCGAAATTGTTTATCCGGAAAATGTCGTACGTCATGACGATGATGACCCGTATTTGGTGGTTGCGGCGGATAAAGGAACCGCTACGTTTTCGGATATTGCCAACGGTATTTCTGCTGAATACAACCACTGGCTTGGCGATGCATTCGCATCAGGTGGCTCAGTCGGTTATGACCATAAGAAAATGGGTATTACGGCACGTGGTGGCTGGGAGTCAGTTAAACGTCATTTCCGTGAAATGGGCATTGATTGTCAAACGACTGACTTTACCGCCGTCGGTATCGGCGACATGGCCGGTGATGTGTTCGGCAACGGTATGCTCTTGTCGAAACATACCAAGCTGGTCGGTGCCTTTAACCACATGCATATCTTCATTGATCCAGACCCTGATGCCGCAAGCTCGTATAAAGAGCGTGAGCGCCTGTTCAATTTGCCACGTTCAAGTTGGGATGATTACGACCGCAAGCTCATTAGCGAAGGCGGTGGTATCTTCCTGCGTAGTGCAAAATCAATTGAATTGACGACGCAAATGAAGCGTTTGCTCGGCACACAAAAACGCACCATGACACCAACTGAACTTATTCGTGCCTTGCTCATGTCTGAGGTCGATTTAGTTTGGAACGGTGGTATCGGGACCTATGTGAAGGGCAGTAAAGAAACCGATGCGGAAGTCGGCGACCGTGCCAACGATGTCTTGCGCATTAACGGCAAAGATTTACGCTGTAAAATTGTCGGTGAGGGCGGTAACTTAGGCTTCACACAGTTAGGTCGTATAGAATACGCGATGCGCGGTGGCCGCATTAACACCGACTTCGTCGACAACGTCGGTGGTGTTGACTGTTCGGACAACGAAGTCAATATCAAGATCTTGTTGAACGGCTTGGTGACCGCAGGTGAATTAACCAAACCGCAGCGTGACCAGTTGTTGTATGACATGACCGATGACGTCTCGCGCATTGTACTGCATGACTGTAACCGTCAGACTCAGTCGATTTCCGTAACGTTATTGCGTGGTGCAGATCAAATTAAAGAAATGCAGCGCTTTATCCATCATCTTGAAAAAGAAGGTTTGTTAGATCGTGCACTGGAGTACTTGCCAGATGATGACGAACTAGCGGAGCGCACCGCTGCGGGCAAAGGCTTAACTCGCCCAGAGCTGGCTGTTTTGAATGCGTACGGCAAAATGGTTTTAAAAGAAGAGTTAGTGACGGAAGAAATCACTCAAGATCCTTTCCATGCTAAAGAGCTAGTCGCCGCGTTCCCACCGAAACTGCAAGAGCAGTTCGCTGAAGCGATGAATGATCACCCGTTGAAGGGCCAGATTATTGCTACCAAATTGGCGAATAATATTGTCAATGACATGGGCCCGAACTTTATCTACCGTAAACAGGAAGCAACGGGTGCGACGGTTGCTGAAATTGCAGCTGCTTACATTATTGCCCGTGAAGTTTTCGATAGTCGTTGGATTTGGGCTGAAATTGAGAAACTGAATAACAAGATTCCAGCGAATGTACAGAATCAAGTGTTATTCCAAGTTCGTCGTATGGTTCGTCGCGCGACACGCTGGTTCTTGCGCCACCGCAATCCGGCATTTACCTCAATTCAAGAACACATCGATTTCTATAAGAAGTCATTTGATGACTTGAACAAAAATGCTCTTGATTACATGAATGAATCAGAGCGCAAAGTCATCGTAGCGCGTATTGACGAACTTGTAGAGCAGGGTGTTCCAGCAAAATTAGCCCAACGCGTGGGTGTGCTGAGCACTGTGTTCTCAGCGATGGACATTGCGGAGGTTGCTGCCGAGACAGGGCAAAAGATCTCGATGGTAGCAGAAACCTATTTCCGTTTAGGTGCTGAGATTCAAATTCATTGGTTCCTTGATCAAGTGAACAAACAACCGGTGGCGAATCATTGGCAAGCACTAGCACGTGCAGCGTTCCGCGAGGAGCTTGATTGGCAACAGCGGTTACTCACGGGCTCAGTCTTAAAGTATGCGGAAGGCAAAAAGCAGACTGACGAAATTTTAGCGCTATGGTTAGAGAACAACGCAAGTTCTGTTGATCGTTGGAAGTCAACTTTGGCTGATTTCAAAACAACGAAGAGCCATGAATTTGCTAAGTTCTCAGTGGCATTGCGCGAGCTAACCTTGTTAGGTCAGAAGTCTAGTTTAGGTGCATAACGGAAGGGTTGATTGACATTGAACTTTTATCCAATTGTCCGCAAAGCGTTATTCAGCAAGGATGCTGAGTGGTCACATGACTTTACGTTAAGACAACTCAGCAAGCTTAATCATGGGCCCTTACGCTGTTTGATCGCACAAAAACTGCCGGAGAAGCCGGTTGAATTGCTTGGGTTACGATTTCCGAACCCCGTGGGATTAGCCGCAGGTCTTGATAAAGACGGACGTTGCGTCAATGCGTTAGCGGCAATTGGATTTGGTTTTATCGAGATCGGTACGGTGACGCCGCGTCCGCAAAGTGGTAACCCGAAGCCACGGATGTTCCGCTTGCCAGAGCAACAGGCGTTAATCAATCGCATGGGTTTTAATAACCAAGGCGTCGATGCACTGGTTGAGCGGGTGCGTGTTGAGCAACAACGCCCTGATGGCTTTCGTGGGATTCTTGGGATCAATATCGGTAAGAACAAGGATACTGCCGAAGAAGATGGCCATCTTGATTATCTCTATTGCTTGGAGCGAGTTTATCCGTTGGCAAGTTATGTCACCGTCAACATTTCGT
>JAMCWV010000219.1 GCA_023481025.1 Gammaproteobacteria bacterium | reverse complement strand
TGGCCACCCCTCGGGTACGCTGCGAGTCGGCGCGGAAGCTGCACTGGTCGACGGCCAATGGGTAGTGAAAAAAGCGCTGATGAGCCGCAGCGCCCGCGTGCTGATGGAAGGTTGGGTGCGAGTGCCGGGCGATTGCTTGTAAGGGCATGAGGAAAAGGTCATACTGCGATAACAAAGACTGAGCTTAAAAATTTAAGGGACTATTCATGGACATAAACACTTCACTACTCATTCCTGCGTTATTCTTGTATGTGCTGTGGGCACTGATTAACTGCGCCTTGGCTAAAGCTGGAAATAAGCCCCCGCTATTATTTGGGGCTTTATCGTTGATTCCGGGTTTGAATATATTTGTTACCTTGTATTTAGTTGTTGTTCTGGCAACAAAGAACGAAAAAGCTGCAACTTAAGCAACACGTCAGGCGTAAAGTCATCGAATTCGATGACTTTTCCTCTTGCTCGATAAAAAACAAAACCCATCGAATTCGATGGGTTTTGTTTTTATGCATCATCACTCTATAAATTACTTCCCAAGTGGCCAGCCACCCAAGCTTTGATAGCGATTGACCATCCAACAGAATAGCTCGGCTGTGCGTTCGGTGTCGTATACGGCGCTGTGGGCTTCTTTGCCATCAAAGGCGATACCTGCGGCGTGGCAGGCTTTGACCAGCACGGTTTGGCCTAAGGTGAGGGCAGCCATGGATGCGGTGTCGAAACTGACAAACGGATGAAATGGATTGCGCTTTAAGCTGGCACGTTCGGCAGCGGCCATAACAAAGCTGTGGTCAAAGTTGGCGTTGTGACCGACAAGCACTGAGCGTTGGCAACCGGCGGCTTTTTGCGCTTTGCGAATGGCTTTAAAGATTACGCGTAAGCCTTCCTCTTCGGGCACAGCACCACGCAGGGGATTGAACGGATCAATGCCATTAAAGTCGATGGCCGCTTGTTCAATGTTGCTACCTTCGAACGGCTCGATATGGGCATGGTGAGTGGCAACAGGTACCAGTTCGCCATCGTCGTTAAAGTCGACGATTACCGCAGCAATCTCGAGTAGCGCGTCGGTTTTTGGGTTAAAGCCAGCCGTTTCTACGTCAATTACTACCGGCAAGTAGCCGCGAAAGCGATCTTTAATAGCAGGTTTTTCAGTCATTAAATTTCCGTTTTCTCTTTGTACTCACAAAGATCTTCAATTAAGCAGGAGCCACAGCGTGGCTTGCGAGCAATACAGGTATAGCGGCCGTGAAGAATGAGCCAGTGATGCACGTCGACTTTAAATTCTGCCGGAACCACTTTTAACAGTCGCTGTTCAACCGCGTCGACGGTTTTCCCCGGGGCGAACTTAGTGCGGTTGCTCACTCGGTAAATATGCGTGTCAACGGCAATCGTGGGCCAACCGAATGCGGTATTGAGCACCACGTTCGCGGTTTTGCGGCCAACGCCTGGGAGCGCTTCGAGGGCTTCGCGGCTTTCTGGAACGACACCGCCATGTTGTTCAACCAAAATCCGGCAGGTTTTAATCACGTTCTCAGCTTTGGTATTAAATAAGCCAATGGTTTTGATGTAATGTTTGACGCCATCCACGCCTAACGCCAGCATATCGGCTGGGTTATTCGCAACCGCAAAGAGTGGGCCGGTCGCTTTGTTGACGCCGACATCGGTGGCTTGCGCTGACAATAAAACCGCAATCAGCAGCTCAAATGGATTACTAAAGTTCAGCTCAGTGGTTGGGTGCGGATTGTCGTCACGTAGCCGCGTGAGTATTTCAATTCGTTTTTGTTGATTCATAGCCTAATTAATTCACTGTCGTTACGCGCGCACGCTGAGCTTTCTCAATTGGCGCTTTGGCGAGTTTGGCTTTGCGGCGACCGTCAATCCAGTTTTTACCGGCAATTAAAAAGCCCATCCCTAAAAATGCACCTGGCGGCAAAATGGCCAGTAACAAGGGGTAGTCGAACGAGAATAGTTGGATTTTCAAATCCCGAGCCCATTCGCCGAGGAGTAATTCAGCACCGGCAAATAGGGTACCTTGGCCAAGGATCTCACGCAATGCACCAAGCGCAACAAGCACCAAGGTAAAGCCAACACCCATCATTAAGCCGTCAAAGGCAGAGTGGTACCAATTGTTTTTTGAGGCATACGCTTCGGCGCGGCCGATAATGGCGCAGTTGGTCACAATTAACGGAATAAAGATACCGAGCGCCATGAACAGACCATAGGTAAAGGCATTCATGGTCAGCTCAACCAACGTCACAAAGGTCGCGATGACAATTACGAAAACCGGAATGCGGATTTCATTCGGTACCCAACTGCGCACCAAAGAGACGGTGATGTTCGAACCGACCAGCACCAGCATGGTCGCAATACCCAAACCGAGGGCATTGGTGACCGTTCCAGTCACCGCTAAGAGTGGGCACAAGCCGAGCAACTGCACCAGTGCGGGGTTATTTTCCCACAGGCCGTCTTTCGCTAAGTTTTGATACTCAGTACTCATAGGGTTGCTCCTCGCTCACTAAAGGCTCACCGCTGCAGTTCGAGGGTGCGGCAAAGAGTGTGTCCATATTGTTCTGTGCGTACCATGCAGTGCGCTGAACGGCAGCGACAACAGCGCGCGGGGTGATGGTCGCTCCAGTAAATTGATCGAACATACCACCGTCACGACGGACGCGCCAACGGGCATCGTTTTCGCTGCGCACACGCTCGCCATTAAAGGAGAGAATCCAGTTATCCCGTTGTATTTCGATCTTGTCACCTAGCCCTGGTGTCTCGCGATGCTGTAAAACGCGAACGCCTTTAATTTGCGCTTGCAAGTCAACGGCAACAAGCAGGTGAATTGCGCCGCTGTAGCCGTCGGGTGCCGTCGTTCTTAATACTAAGGCATGGGGTTCGTTGTTCATGCGTGAACGATACACTGGCTGCTCGCGAAGGCCTAGGGCATCGGTTGCGTGGACCATGGTGCAGTCACTGAAAAGGTCGTTATCG
>JAMCWV010000202.1 GCA_023481025.1 Gammaproteobacteria bacterium | reverse complement strand
ATACGGGTCCACGAGGCGAATTTCGATGTCGGTGAGGAATACCGCCGTCTCGCTGACGACCCCAGATATGGCGCTGTCGTCACCTTTACCGGACTGGTACGTGAGCTGGAAGCTGGGCGCTTAGAAGCGATGACGTTAGAGCATTACCCGGCGATGACGAAGCAAGCGTTGGCAGCGATAGTGCAGGAGGCGAAAACACGTTGGCCGATCGGTCGCGTGACGGTGATTCACCGCGTTGGGCGGTTAACCTTGAACGAGCAGATTGTTTTTGTTGGGGTTGCAAGTGCTCATCGCAACGCGGCATTTGCTGGTGCCGAATTTATTATGGATTTCTTGAAAACCCGGGCACCGTTTTGGAAAAAGGAACATACGGATCAAGGTGATTACTGGGTGGCGACGAAAACGAGCGACGCGCAAGCGGCACAGCGTTGGCAGGAACATAACCACATCACTAAGAAGCAAGGTTAACCTGATGCGGCACTTAGCATTTGCGCTGATCACAACCTTTTACTTGGCGCTTAGTCATGCTGATGCAGCCGAGTTGCGAATTGCCGCGGCGTCTGATTTACGCTGGGTGATGCCAACGTTAGTCGATGAATTCGTCGATCAAAACCCGGATGCGAGCGGTCGGATTCAAGTGGTGTACGGCTCGTCCGGGCGCTTATTCGGTCAAATCCAAAATGGCGCGCCCTTTCATATTTTTTTCGCTGCCGATGAGAGCTTTCCTCGGGCTCTTGTGGCTGAGGGTGGCGCTTGCGGAACAGTATTCGCATATGCACAAGGCGGATTAGCGCTCTGGTCGCGCCGGCAGACATGGGATGAAACGGTTGAGCCGGGAGCGAACTTACTCAACAGCCGTGGACGAATTGCCATTGCCAATCCTCAGCATGCACCTTACGGCCGCTTGGCTTTAGAATGGTTGCAAAGTTTGCGTGAATGGCCGGACTTGGAGAAGCGCCTTGTATATGCAGAAAGCGCTGCTCAAGCTGCCCATTTTGTTCGCAGCGGCAGTGCTGAGGTTGGTGTGTTGGCAAAAGCACTGACTCAACATCAAGAGATGCAACGCGGCCACAGCCGCGAGTTAACCAATGGGCCGCGCGTACAGCAAGCTATGGTGATCACCCGCGCCGGCGCAGAGATTGCCTTAGCTAAAGATTTCTATACGTTTATTACCAGTGATAAGGCGCGAGAAATTTTCACTCACGCTGGTTTTTATTCGATCGAGGATAGCGAATGAGCGCCAATGATTTACAGGCCGTTTGGCTAACGTTGCAGTTAGCGGCGGTGTCTACCGTTATTCTGCTTATTTTATCATTGCCACTGGCATGGTGGCTAAGTCAAACCAGCAGTCGTTGGCGGCCGTTTGTCGAAGCGACGGTGGCGCTGCCTTTAGTGTTGCCGCCCACAGTTTTGGGCTTCTATTTATTGGTTGCGCTAGGCCCTGAAGGCTTTATTGGTGGTAGCCTTGAAGCGCTAGGTCTGCAGCACCTCGCCTTTAGTTTTACCGGCCTTGTTATTGGCTCCGTGATTTATTCACTGCCGTTTGCGGTGCAACCGCTACAGAACGCGTTTTCTAACGTACCGCGAGAACTCCTCGAAGCGGCGGCGTGTATGCGCGCGCGCTTCACCGATCGCTTCATTCATCTGGTGTTACCGTTAGCCAAGCGTGGTTTTATTACCGCCGCGGTACTTTCGTTCGCGCATACCATCGGTGAGTTTGGCGTGGTACTCATGATTGGCGGGAATATTCCCGG
The DNA here is from genome assembly GCA_023481025.1 of Gammaproteobacteria bacterium. The sequence continues at coordinate 1,233 of JAMCWV010000202.1, read as the reverse complement.
TGAGACGCAAGTGGTGTCGATAGCGATTTACGACCATGTCGAAGGGTTAAATTATAGCGCTGCTAATCAATTGTCGTTGTGGCTTTTGGCGTTTTCGTTGCTCGTCTTATTGGTTGTTTATAGTTTAAACCGAGGTCAAGCGGTGATGAAATTAAGAGGGGCATAGGCTGATGACAAACAGTAATGCGCCCACAAGTTTAGGTGCGCAAACCCGAGTGCAACAATTATGCTTAAATATCGAGGTTCAGCGTGGCGATTTTCATTTGCAGGTCAATCAGGCACTTCCAAGCAATGGAATTACTGCGATATTTGGCCCTTCGGGCTGCGGCAAAACAACTTTGTTGCGGGCAATCGCTGGTTTGGAGACGCGCAGCGTTCGTGGCAGCATTCGTTTTGATGACGCTCAGTGGCTGAGCACTGAAAAATCCGTTGCGGTCGAAGCGCGCAATATTGGTTTCGTATTCCAGCGGCCCGCTTTGTTTCCGCATTTAACCGTCGCTAGAAATCTCGAGTTTGCGTGGCGGCGCGCACCGCAGGAGCGCAAAATGTATTTGGGCTCCGGGCCACAATGGGTCGCTGAACTTACTGGAATTACCGCGTTATTGCAGCAGAAACCAGCGCAACTCTCCGGCGGTCAGCAGCAGCGAGTAGCCATTGCTCGCACTCTATTGAGTTGCCCGCAGCTATTATTGATGGACGAGCCTTTTGCGAATCTTGATCGCCGTGCAAAGCTTGAATTAATTCAGGTACTGCAGCGGATTCAACAAGCGCTGCAAGTGCCAATCTTATATGTGTCGCATCACATCGAAGAAGTTTTGCGACTTGCCGACCATTTGGTACTGATGGAGCGCGGCAAGATTATTTTGCAAGGCGATTTAGTTTCGGTTTTACAATCGCCCGAAGGCTTTGCATGCTTTGGTGGTGAAAACGTATTGGTTGCAGCGGTTACTGAAGCATCCACAACAGCAACATCATCAGCGCATGACCTACTTGAATTGTCACTTGCGGGACAGCGTCTGCATCTGCCTAACCCCGACTGGCAACTTGAACCGAGGATGCAAAGTTCGCAGCGGCGATTATTGATTGCCGCACAGTCAATTGGACTGGCTCGTCAGGTTCCTCTGGACACCAGCATGAGTAACACGCTGCCAGCGAGCATCGTGGAAATTTTACCCGCTGTGCATCCGGCAGAAAGCCGAGTAGTTTTGGAACTCGAAGATGGGCAGCGCTGTA
>JAMCWV010000020.1 GCA_023481025.1 Gammaproteobacteria bacterium | reverse complement strand
GCCTTAGCTGCCCAGCTCGCAACCGTCATTGCCCATGCAGAAGCACGCGGGTTAGTTAGTGGTCACTACTCGCCGTGGTTACGAAACTTAAGAGCACTTGCAGCCGCACCTGGTGTTGCGATTGGGCAAGCATTTATTGGCCGACCGCCGGCCACGTTGAGTGCTGTGGTGCCGCGCAAAACGGACTACCCGTGGCGGGAAATTCATAAATTCCGTAAAGCGGTGATGCAAACCCGCATGCAATTGCGTGAGCTAGCAGAGCAAGTCGCGGAGTACGTTGCAGAAGATACGCTGGCGATCTTTGACGTCTACCAGAGCATGCTCGATGCGGCGAGCTTAGGCGACGCCGTCGAAGCGAAAATTAAAGACGGTTGGATGGCGCAAACCGCTGTAAAAATGGCGGTGGACGACTTCGTTTCTCAATTTGAAGAGCTCGACGACTCCTACTTGCGGGAACGAGCTGTCGATATCCGCGATTTGGGCCAACGGATCCTGTCCTTCTTGCAAGACAAGTCGACCCAGAATCATAGTTTTCCGGATGCCTGTATTCTAATCGCTGAAGAGGTCACTGCCAGTATGTTGGCGGGCGTGCCACGCGACAAATTACAGGGGCTTGTGTCGTTACAAGGCTCGACTAACTCCCACGCCGCGATTATGGCGCGGAGCATGGGCATCCCAGCAGTGTTTGGGGTGAGCGATGTTCCGCTCGCGTATTTGTCCGACCAACACTTAATTGTCGACGGTTACAGCGGTGATATTTTCGTTAATCCACCGCAGCAACTGATTCAAGAATATGAAATATTGCGTGACGAAGAGCGCGAGCTTGTCGAAATCGTTACCGCGAATCGTGATTTACCTGCAGAAACCGAAGACGGTATCGCCGTGTCGCTGCAAATTAATGCTGGCCTCAATGCAGACCATCAGCATGACCATCTGGGTCCTTATGAGGGAATAGGTCTCTATCGGACTGAAATCCCATTTATGATGCGTGAGCGCTTTCCAACTGAGAAAGAGCAGTATCAACTGTACAAACAAATTTTAAAAAGCTGTCGCGATAAACCCGTGGTCATGCGGACTCTAGATGTTGGTGGCGACAAGCCGCTGCCGTACTTCCCTATCCAAGAAGAGAACCCATTCTTAGGCTGGCGCGGTATTCGAATGACGCTGGACCACCCTGAGATATTCTTGGTGCAAGTGCGAGCCATGCTGCGCGCCAATGTCGGGTTGCATAACCTGCAAATTTTGCTGCCGATGATCAGTACCATCGATGAAGTGGAAGAGGCGACTCGGCTCATTAACCAAGCTTACTTTGAAGTCCGCAATGAATTGGTGCAAAGCAATCCAAATTTAGACTTTAAGCGGCCACTGGTTGGCGTCATGATTGAAGTCCCGGCCTTGCTTTACCAATTGGACGCAATTGCCCCAAAAGTCGATTTCTTTTCAGTCGGCACCAATGATTTGACTCAGTACATGTTAGCTGTCGATCGCAATAACCCGCGTGTGGCAAGTCTGTATGACACACTCAATCCTGGGTTGTTACATGCCCTGCAACACATTATTCAACGCTGTACGGAGCTCCGAAAGCCGGTGAGTGTGTGTGGTGAAATGGCGGGAGATCCCGGCGGTGCGTTACTCTTGGTTGCAATGGGCTATCGTTCGCTGTCGATGAGCACCCACAACTTAGATAAAATCCGCTGGATTTTACGTCACCTCGACAGCAAAATGTTGCAAGTGTTACTCACGCAAGTAATGAGCGCAACGCACCCGGATCAAATTCGGCGGCTGCTGCGCATTAAGCTTGAAGGCTTGGGTCTTGGTGGATTTGTCCGGGCGGGCAAGTAAATATGTTAACCAGCTTATTAATATGCTTAGCGGGTGGTGTCGCCGGCGGCTTACTCTCGGGTATGCTCGGCATTGGTGGCGGCATTTTAATTGTCCCCTTGTTGATTTACCTATTGCCGATTATGGGCATGCCAACTGCGTTGGTCGTGCCGACTGCGATTGGCACAAGTTTAGCAACCATTATGCTGACAACCTTGTCTGGTGCAAGGGCGCATGCCAAACGCGGGTATGTGCAATGGTCTTGGGTGAAGTTAATTGCCCCAGCCATGGTCATTGGTGGCTTTGTCGGTGGTGCGTTAGGGGCGCGCTTACCCCCAGATGTCTTGCAGCGCATTTTTGCAATTGTACTTTTGTTACTAGCGCTGCAAATGATCTGGAAGCAGCGTCCGCAGGCGCAAGACCGCCAACATCAACCGGTTGTGGTGCGTGGCTTGGGTGTTGGTATTGGTGCTGTCGCTGCGTTAGTCGGTATTGGTGGTGGTGCCTTAGTGGTGCCATTGCTGCACTACTATCAAGTGGCGATGCGTAACGCCGTTGCTATTGCTGCGGTGTGTAGTGTGGTGTTAGCGGCTGTCGGTACGTTTAGTTACATGGTGTTGGCGCCAACACTGAAACACGCAGATATTCCCGGTTTAATTGGCTACGTATATTTGCCAGCTTGGTTTGCCATTGCGGCAACGTCGGTTATTTTTGCCCGAGTAGGCGCTGCCATTGCGCATCGTCTACCCGTTCGGTATCTACAGCGAGCGTTTGCAGTGCTGTTGGTGACAGTGTCGTTACATTTATTACTCGGCTAGTGGTCGTGTTAGAGTCTGCGCATATGGTTAACGTGCATGTAAAGAGCAACGAATAAAGGAAGTTTCATGACAGAGCAGTATCTGCAGTTTCCGAATTGGGATCCCGTGGCTATTTCCATTGGACCATTGTCAGTGCATTGGTACGGACTCATGTACTTGGTCGGCGCCGGATTTGCCTTATGGTGGGGCAATAAACAGGCGGACCGTGACCCCAATTGGAGTCGTGAGGCATGGCAAGACTTATTGTTTTGGGGCTTTTTAGCAATCATTATTGGTGGTCGTTTAGGGTATGTATTCTTCTATAATTTTGACCGATTACTAGCCGATCCTATGTATTTATTCCGCTTTGGCGAAGGCGGCATGTCATTT
>JAMCWV010000186.1 GCA_023481025.1 Gammaproteobacteria bacterium | reverse complement strand
TAAGTCCCAGAGCAGGGTAATAAACCGAGAGATTTGTTCTTGAAGGTCTGGCTTGACGTCATCGTCGACTAGAAATAAGAGATCAATATCGGAGTGTGGATGCAGGACGCCGCGACCATAACCACCAACTGCGATCAATGCGCAGGCATTCGGGTTAAATGAAAAGCGCTGCCAGAGCGCTTGTAATAGTTGATCAAAAAAGTCAGCACGGGCAGAAACAAGTGATTCGATATCGGCATGGAGAAACTGTTCCTTTGACCATTCGTCAAACGCATGAAGCTGCTGACGCCAGTCTGCAGCTTCATCGGTTTGTTCAGGCCAGTGCGGAACGAAACTCATGAATGACGAATAACCCGAGGAAGCTCCTCGTCGCTACGTAATGTGAGCACTTCAACACCATCGTCGGTCACTAATAAAGTATGCTCCCACTGTGCGCTTAAACTTCGGTCTTTTGTGAGAACCGTCCAACCGTCACTTAAAATCTTGGTTTGACGTTTGCCGGCGTTAATCATGGGTTCAATGGTCAAACACATGCCCGCCTGCAAGGTTTCACCCGTGCCTTTGCGACCGTAATGCAAGACTTGCGGCTCTTCGTGAAACTCGTCACCGATACCATGACCACAAAACTCACGGACAATTGAGTAGCCAAAACTCTCGCCATATTGCTGAATTTCGGCACCGATATCACCGAGACGGACGCCCGGCTTGACCATTTTAATGGCACGGTAGAGGGCTTCTTGCGTCACTTTCACCAAACGCTTGGCTAAAATTGATCCTTCACCGACGATGAACATTTTACTGGTATCGCCGTGATAGCCATCTTTGCGCACGGTGACATCAATATTAATAATGTCGCCGTCTTTTAAGGGCTTGTCATTGGGAATGCCATGACAAACGCAATGGTTGACCGAAGTGCAGATGGACTTCGGGAAACCATGATAATTTAACGGTGCTGGGTAAGCATCATGGGCGACGATGTAATCGTGACAAATCGTATTGAGTTCGTCCGTGGTAATACCCGCTTTGACGTGTGCTGTGATCATATCAAGCACATCCGCTGCTAATTGCCCAGCAACGCGCATTTTTTCAATTTCTTCTGGGGTTTTTATCTTAATCGCCATTCAAATTCACCAAGCTTGTCGTTTGTCTTGCATGTTCTACTGCAGGAATAGGCGAATAGTTTACCAGAAACTTGCGCTTTGTTGTAAGTAGTTGAATTAACGCCGTTCTGTCGATTAAATTTGCTTTTTTGTCGACGCCGGCCTGATTATCGCAGGGCTATCGTCGGTCAAGTTATAGTACCGACAGGGCGGGAACATACTTTGTTTGAAAATCAACCAAACAATATTTCTGCCCTAAATTTGTCGTCCCAATAGGCTCGTTGTCTTTTTCCTGCCACGCTGTCTTTCAGCGGGTGAGCCTTGATAAGATTGAGCAAAGCCCGCCTAAATAAGGCGAGATTTTTCGCGCCATCTTCAGCATAGATTTGGCTTTCGTCTTCCCGAAATGTGACATCAATCTAGCACCCAATGCTGACTATTTTCGATAGCCCAGTGATGGCGGATAGTGCGGCTCAATTCCTGTACATCACTGGCTAAAGAGCTGATGTAGTGGCTGACCTCCGCTGTTTTACCTTCTCGTGTTCGAGTGACTTCTATCACGCTTTGAATATCCTGCCAGTTATCAATGTCTTTTATCCAGTCTGACACCGGTAAGGCACGATATTCACGCTCGACTATTCGGCCATGCTCACCATCTATTTCCTTGAGGTATTGAGCATTATATAAAGCCGCATCATCGCGCCTGACTTTATGGAAGTATGCGCTGACCTCTTCATGCAAGCTCTTCTGATTATCTTTTAGCTGCAATAAATAATCTGCACCTTCGGCTCTGGACACTTTAGCCGTCTCGGTTTGCGTATGCATGGCATCAGCACTGATGACGGTACCTCTTACTTCCAAGCTTTGCAGCATAGCCTGCAGCGTTTTTATTTCGTTTTTCTTACCAAAAGAGGGCTGTTGCGTCAGTATTAAACCACTTTCTACCACCATGGCACTCATCAAATGCAGGGCATCTGTACCACTGCGCTTACCGGTGCCTCGCAGGGTTTTGCCATCAAACGCAATCTGGGGTTTACCAGTATGTTCACGCTGCTCGTTAATCCACTTGGCAAAACTGGACAGAAGCGCTTCATTACTGAGTCCACGAATAATTCTGCCTATGGTGTGTCGGGTTGGGATGCCGGTTTTAAATTCTCTATACTGGCGTAACCAAGCTAACTTACTGTCACCAAAAATTTTGATAGCTTTCCAACCCTCTGCACCCGCTAATACAGCCGCCATCGTTAAGAAAATAATATCGCCCAGGTTATATTCTTTGTTAATGTCGGTGCGGTGATCTTCTATTTGGTCAAGGTAGTCGATAAAACTCATTGTTCAGTGCCAGAAAAGGAAAATTTTTGATCTGATCAATGAATTTCAACAAAGTTCCCTAAAAAGTATGATCCCGCCCTGTACAACAAGACCAAAAGGTATAGTTTTACATTGAGCAAATTTGTAACAGCTTGTAACATCAACTTGCTTATTAAATTAGAATATTCTAATATAATAGCATTGACACGATGGAGGCTTTTATGACAACGAACAAAGCACGTACTAATCAGTCTGCGCCATTAACAGGCCCTGCAAACGCAGCGCGCGAGCGGGTTTTCCAAGTGTCGAGCAATCGTGGCGCTGCCCGTCATAAAATGCGCTACGTTGAGGCCTCGGCACCAGCACAAGCCGGTGATTGCCGCATGTGTGTGGGCAGCTTGGCCGATTAAACCCGAATCCCCCCAAACTATACAGCCGCGACTTACTTGAGCCGCGGCATTTTTTTATCAAACGCTCGAAATTTGCGCTAAGAGCCATTGTGTTCCCGGATCTGAGCGGTGAGCATCATGCCAATAAAGTTGCAACCGCGTACTGGCCAGCGGCAAGGGTACCGGCCATTTGCGCAATGGGAATTGTCGC
>JAMCWV010000146.1:2118-3015 GCA_023481025.1 Gammaproteobacteria bacterium | reverse complement strand
CTGTGAGGGAAACGGGGAGCGAGGGATACGCGTATTTGTTTCTGGCCAGCTCAGGCTATCCTGAGCTGGCCGTTCACCTAAAAACGCTCTCACCACATTTGGGAAATCTCGATCTCGGCTCCCTGCGCCATAGCCTATTGCTCGCACCTTCATCAAAGGCATCGGTCCGTAGTTTTTGGCTATCGTGGTCAGGATGGCTGCGCCGGTGGGTGTGACCAATTCGCCTCGGGTTTCGCCGCTATAAGTTGGCACCCCTAACAACAGATTGGCCGTGGCAGGGGCCGGTATGGGCAGTATGCCATGCGCGCTGCGTACAAATCCCGAACCCAGATGCACTGGCGACGCAATGACCTCGTCAATCCCCAATAATTCCAGGCCTATAGCCGCGCTGGTAATATCGATTATGGCATCCACTCCGCCCACCTCATGGAAATGGACCGCCTCCTTCGGCATTCCGTGCACTTTGCCTTCGGCTTCGGCCAAACGTTCAAAAATTCGACAGGCCAGCGATTTTACTTCAGGGGACATCTGACTTCCCTGGATCAGATCGATGATCTCTGGAAAGGCGCGATGAGAATGGTGATGGGAATGAGAATGTGATTCTTCGGACTCGCTGGGGTCGTGCCCGAAAGGGTCTTCTTCATGGTGGTGGTGATGAGGATGATCATGCTTATGATGTGGATGGTCGTGCTCATGGTCTGGATGGTCGTGGCTGGCAGTATGAGCAATCTCGTGAGGATGGTGATGGCCTTCACCTGCCATCTCTCTACCGATTTCCAGATATTCCCCGTCAGCCAGCCGTTCCTCATTCGCATCCTGCAACATCACCTGGAACTGTTTCGCCTGGATACTTCGTTTCTCTACGCTCCGCACCTCTAACCGGTATCCGGACAATGA
>JAMCWV010000146.1:0-2108 GCA_023481025.1 Gammaproteobacteria bacterium | reverse complement strand
GTCTGGCTGGTTCCAGTCCTAAATCAATTAACGCGCCGACAAACATATCGCCGCTGATCCCGGCAAATAGATCCAAATATAAGGTATTCATTTTGTCATCACCCATATCCTGAACAAGGTATTTTACTTTCGGTGCATATTCTAGCACAACCCTCTCAATGCAGACCTTGAATCGGATTCCACATATCCAGGAACCCATCTACTATCAATTCAACTCACTGCTTCAGGGCATTCATCAGGATGTGGACTTTTAACCGGTGACAAGGTAAAATCACATGACGCAATGCGTCTTTTGCTTATTATCGTGGTTACTGCGCAAGCTGTTTTAAAATAAGGGGCATATGACTACAGCGATCACAAGCACATTATACAATGGGGGAAAACATATCGTTCACTATTAATTTTGTGGTTCCATATCTTAATTGCCGGATGTGTACTCGCATATACCTAAGGAGGACAACTTGAAAATCATCGTGTGTATTAAACAGGTACCCGATTCTGCCGCCAGGGTTGTAGCAGAAAATGGACGCGTATCCTGGGGCGACTCACCCCTGGTATTGAATCCCTGGGATGAGTATGCAATAGAAGCCGCCTTACAGCAGAAGGAAATTCTCGGCAGCGAAGTGACCGTTTTGAGTGTAGGGGGTGAAAGCGCCAAAGATGCATTAAAAACTGCTCTGGCAATGGGATGCAGCGAAGCTATCTTAATCTCTGATCCAACCCTGACCCAGGCTGACAGTCAAGCAACCGCCCACGTGCTGGCTGCAGCTATCCAAAAGATCGGCGATGTTGAGCTGGCTTTCTTTGGCCGGCAAGCTATCGATGGCGACATGGGCGTGACAGGACCCCAGACAGCACGCCTGCTTGGCTGGCCTTCCTTGTCTTTAGTCTCAGTTATTCAATCAGCCATCAATGGCGTCATTCGCGTAGAGCGAACGGTGGAAGAAGGCCGCCAGGTTGTAGAGGCAAAGCTGCCGGCAGTAGTCAGCGTTCTGAAAGATTTTGGTGAGCCGCGCTACCCATCCTTCATGGGCATCCGCAAAGCAGCGCGGGCAAACATCCCGGTCTGGACGCTGGCCGATTTAGGGATCCCTGCTCCGGCTTCAGTTATCCACTGGCCTGTAGTCGAGAACCCCCCTGTGCGCCCGGTAACAACCGAAATTATCACTGGCGACACCCCGAAAGAGATCGCCGAAAAATTAGCCGACAAAATCCTGGCAGAGAAGGTGCTGTGATGAGTAATATGGTTTTTGTCTTCATTGACCAATATAAAGGCTCGGCATTACCCGCCTCTTGGGAAGTAGCTGGCGTAGGGCGGGCTCTGGCTGACAGACTTGGAGGTGATCTGGTCGCCCTGGTTATTGGGAATCAGGTGCAAGATGTAGCTGAACAGGCTTTTCACTTCGGCGCCGACCAGGTGCTCATCGCCGACGACCCTGCCCTGGAAAATTATCGTCCTGAACCTTTTACTTCGTTGATTGCCACGACGGTAAAAGAGCAGGCGGCGCAGGTACTGCTCTTCCCCACCACAAGCCGTGGTCGTGAGCTGGCCGCGATGAGCGCTATCGATCTGAATAGCGGCGTCATGCCGGATGCTACTGCCCTGGATGTAGAAGACGGCAAAGTGGTTGTCACACGCCCCGTATATGCTGGCAAGTTGCTCGCACGGACAGTGTGCGACGCTTTACCACAAATCATAACCCTGCGTGGGCGAGCCTTTGCTAAACCTCAGGCTGATCCGACACGCAACGGAACCCCAATCCGGATCGATGTCTCACTGGCTGAGAGCGCCATTCCTACCCGCGTGCTAGATACTATTCAGGCAGAAGGCGGCGTCAGCCTGTCCGATACATCTATCATTGTCTCGGGCGGGCGCGGTGTAGCCAACAATCCGAACCTCAGCCCTCCCTCTGGCATGGATGATAAACAGGCTGAGATCTGGCGCGCACAACAAGGCTTTAAACTGGTCGCGGAACTGGCTGCTGTCCTGGGCGGCGCGGTTGGCGCAAGTCGCGCCGCAGTAGACGCCAATTACATTCCTTATTCTCACCAGGTTGGTCAAACTGGAAAGGTAGTTTCGCCCGACCTGTACATTGCTTATCCTCGCC
>JAMCWV010000258.1 GCA_023481025.1 Gammaproteobacteria bacterium | reverse complement strand
AGGATAAAATTGATGCAATATGAATAAGATGCGCATTAGATACCTCTCTTGAGTTCGCTCTTGATCGTCTCAGCCATCTCCCGCTCGGCCCCCTCCCCTTGCGCGAGGTCCATGTACATGAACCCTAGCAATGAACCGGTTGTGGCGGCAAAGGTCTTGACCACCGCTTCGCGCAACTCGCGTCGCAAAACGAAATCCTGCGCGCCGTAAATGGGCCCTGCGAAAGAGTTGAAATGCTCAAGGCGAGATAGGAAATTGTCAAGGAAACGGCGCGACTCATGTAGCGCTAATTTATTGAGCTTGTCTGGTTGTAAATAGCGCTCAGCCAGGCTGTCGATGTAAGTGTCCAAATGCTTATCGCCTAAATGTGAACATTTGCCGAGCCGCAGCTCGATAAAACCGTGCCGCCACTCACGGATCCACTCACTCAGTTCCTCATGCAGCAGGCGATCAGAGCCAGACTCGTCGAAGCCAGCTAACCAGTCTGAGAGGTGGGCCGCAGTTGAGGCAATTCCGGCAATCAGCCCTAATGTAGATTCGATGTGTGGATAAACGAAGTCTTCGAACATTCCAACGAGGAAGATCACATCGACGAAAGAACGCTTTAAGTAGTAGTAAGGAGGGCGGTTGTGCGAGTGTACGACCTTGACTGATGCTAGCATAGCGACTCGGTAGCCGTCTTTGATCAGCCGGATACCGAGGTCGAGATCCTCGGCATAGTCCCCATGATAGTGGTAGCGGTTAAAGGTTTCGCGCGAGATTAGACAGGCCACGTCGCTGAGTTGCCCGTACGCACGCAGCGACATGTGATCATCGCTGCGATACTCGCCGATGCGGTCATATTCGAGACACCCAAGGAAGCGGTAGTGAGTGTAGATAAGCGAGTCGTACATCATGTCGCTGTCGCTGCGGCTATACTCGGCGCACGACACAGCAGCGAGTTTGTCTGCAGCGTGGTCGAGCAGGTAGCGCAGCATGCCGTAGACCCAGTAGTCTCCGATCGGATAAGCATCCTGAACCATAAACAGAAGATAGTCGCCACGCGCGGAATCCGCACCGGTATTACGCGCGTAGCTATGTGTAAAATCTCTGGGCGCAATCTCCACCACAGTGCAGCCAGCAGCGCGGGCTAGTTCAACAGTACCGTCGTCCGAACCAGAATCGACAATCACGATCTCGATCTCGCGAAAACCACGCTGCATATTTAGCTTGCGAAGTAATAAACCGAATTCGGTGCCTGCATTCAGTGTGGGGATGATGATCGAGACGCTGACATCAATGGGCTCCCCAACACCAGCTAGTTCCGGGTGCAGACGGATGTCACGCGGTACCCGCGGCGACGCGCTGAACAGAGCGCCATCGGCAGCAGGGGGCCGACTGGTGAGCAAGGCTGAGTATGTGTGATAGTTCCGTAGGTAGTAGGGAACCCGTCTCGCAAATCCTATCAAGCCATGGCGCCAAATTTCTCTTCTTATCGCACTAAAAACATTGTGGACAAAGCGCTGCGGCATTGGCCAGCGCAGCCAACCTGCTAGCCGCCGCAATGTACGAAGCGGTTGCGTCAAGCGCCAGGATCTTGTGCGATATATGGCAACAATCTGCCTTTCTCGCTCGGCAACAACCTGATTGAGACTGGCGATCTGCGCATCGCGCTCGGACACCGCCTGGGTGAGACCGGCGATCTGCGCATCGCGCTCGGACACCGCCTGGGTGAGATTGGCGATCTGTCCATCGCGTTCGGACACAACCTGATTTAGGCTGGTAATCTGCCCGGAAAGCCTATCAACCAGGCGTAAATTTGATTTGAGGCGCTCAAATTCATTGATCCAAAAAGATATATTAGTCAGTAGTGTTGTATCATCAATCCGCAACCTATCTGCGGCAACTTCTAACAGAGCAGTATAAATCTCTCTCACAAGAGGTGGACAGGTGTCATCCAGTAACAGGTCATTTAGATCGTAAACCGTATGCCGTAATCTCTCGTCAAGAAACTCTGACTTGTAACGTTGCAATTCTTCTGGATCAATTTGTAGAGCAAGACATTCAGCAATTCGCCCCAACTCTCGTTCAGGGGCGTGCATCAAGCGGTCGTAATCAACGAGCACACGCTTTTGTTCTTGGGTGTATGAGAGACTTGTGAGGACATGCCCCAGCCAAAGCATGTAGCTTTTTTCAGAATCAAAGCAATCACGCCTCGCCAGAGACTTAACTACGCTGAGAGGGTGGCGCACTGCTAAGACATATCCCACGTCAAATTGGCAATGGGCAAACACCTGTTTCCAAAATGGAAGCAGTTTTGCCACACGCGGGTCTTTGAACCCAAAGGTGGGATCATAACCAACTTTCTGACGAAGCAATTCAACAGCACGGAGAAAGTAACCTTTTTCACGCAACTCCTCTACATTACTGGCTTCGATCGGGGAAAGATAATGCCAATCACTTCCGAGTGCCTGTAGCATCTCAATATTGAGTGCGTTTAGGTCGATGTCCTCGAAAAAACCTTTAGCATTGTTGCCTTCCACAGGCGGCATTAACCTATTACCAAGCCCGACTCCAAGAACCTGAAGTCCTCGCGTGATTGCGCTGGTTCCGCTGCGGTGCATTCCTAAAACCACAATCAATTTTTTGTTATTCATTTCAGCACTTGCTCGTCTCATAGTCACTGTGCCTCCTGGGACTCTAGTTCTGGAAAGCAACAAAAGGTAATTATGCGTGCTGCAAAGTTTCTGTATCTGGTAATACCCGGAACATGGCAAATATTGTGCAATTCATCCCTAGGATTCAGGTTCTAACAAACCAATGCCGCTTAGTCGTTCAACCAGGAATTCAGAATAAAAAAAACATGGATGCCAAGGTTGGAGTGTATGACGTTCCCAACCCTTGATCTCGGTAACAGTTTCGAATTGAGCGTAGTGCGTGTGCCAACCTTTCTCACGTTGCTCGCGCCTCATACGCGGTAAACGATCTCTATATACCTTCTTCTCAGCCTGCGACCTCGATCTAAGTGGCATTGGTTTGT
>JAMCWV010000172.1 GCA_023481025.1 Gammaproteobacteria bacterium | reverse complement strand
GAAAAACTTGTATATACAACCAAAATCCGCTTTCAATCTGGCGCAGCATAAATTCTTTGATTTCGGCAAATTTAGCCATGCTATTCCTACTTTGTTGCAGACACTGCTGACGAATGAAGTATAAAAATAGCGGATCTTGGTTGTATATACAAGTTTTTCGGTTAGACTATTTAGCAGAGTACTTTGTCATGTTATTGCTAGGGCTTGTTGCTGCAGCAGTTTCAAGGATGACAGGTATAAACCTTATTTTGGAACCGACCTATGACCGAATTTGACGCCGTTTGGCTAAATGCCCAGCTTGCTACTATGAACGATACGGGCAATCCTTACGGTGCCATTAGCGACGGCGCGCTAGCGGTCAAAGATGGCATTATTGCTTATGTTGGGCCGCAAGCTGACTTGCCGGCTTTTGATGCGTTGGCCACGCCGTTGTACGATTTGCAGGGGCAATGGGTGCTGCCCGGCTTTATCGATTGCCATACGCATCTGGTGTATGCCGGTAGTCGTGCCAATGAGTTTGAGCTGCGCTTACAAGGGGCCAGTTATCAGCAAATTGCTGCCGCGGGAGGCGGCATTGCCAGCACCGTTCGCGCAACCCGCGAAGCTAGTCATGAAACCTTGTTTACCCTGGCCAAAGATCGGTTAAATGCGCTACAGGCTGAAGGGGTTACCACCGTAGAAATAAAATCGGGGTATGGTCTGGATCTGGCTAATGAGCAAAAAATCCTCGAAGTTGCCGCCTTGTTAGACGCGCATCATCCACTGAGCATTAAAAAAACCTTCCTAGGCGCTCATGCGCTGCCGCCCGAGTTTAAAGATGATGCCGAGGGTTATATTGCAGCGGTTTGTCAGATGTTACCCACGCTGCATAACCAGCAATTGGTTGATGCGGTAGATGTGTTTTGTGAGGGCATTGGTTTTAGTGTGGCGCAAAGCCGTAAAGTCTTTGCCGCTGCAAAAGCCTTGGGTTTGCCGGTGAAAGCCCATGCTGAGCAATTATCTAACCTTGGTGGTACGGCACTGGTAGCCGAATTTGCTGGCTTATCGGCAGATCATATTGAATATTTGGATGAAGCCGGGGTGGCTGCCATGGCGCAGGCCGGCACTGTTGCGGTGTTGTTACCGGGCGCTTATTACTTTTTACGCGAAACCCAGCTACCCCCTATTGCGTTATTGCGGCAATACCAGGTACCGATGGCGATTGCGACCGATCTTAACCCCGGTACCTCACCGTTTTGTTCCTTGCAGCTGATGTTAAATATGGCCTGTACGCTATTTCGCTTAACACCGGAGGAAGCGCTGCTTGGGGTGACAAAGCATGCCGCTAAGGCATTAGGTTTAGCTGATAGAGGGATATTAGCGGCGGGAATGCGCGCTGACTTTGGCTGTTATGCTATTAGCCAACCGGCTGAGCTGTGTTATCAATATGGGGTGAAACCGCTACGCCAATTGGTGATAGGCGGTAAAATTTGCCGCCTAGAGCACTAGTGGTACTTGCTGTGCTTTCCCTAAAAGAAAGGCTTGCACCAACTGGCTGAGGACCTGACCACAGTGGTTCAGGCCGGCATCCAGCCCCGCCGGGTGTTGCACCGGGGCGGCTTCTGCTAAATGCAGATAAGCTGTGCGAGGCAGTTTGGCAAATTGATACACCGCCTGTTCGGCTTCGCTAACGCTAATGCCGCTGTAATTAAGGGCGCTGGCTGGCATGGCGCTGATGGCATCGGTATCCAGCTCTAAAGCCAAAGGGGTATTGGCGCTTAGCACTTTCTCTAACGCTTGCTCAATCGCCTGTTGCCAGCTGAGTTGACGCTCTACAAAGATTTGTTGGTAACTCAGATAGTCGGCGCCAGCCTGTTGTAAGGCCGCTAAACTTGTCGCGTTATTCTTTTGTAGGTGCAGCCCCAAAACAAAATAATGCTGTAACAGTTTTTGATGCATAGCATAGCTAAAACCGTTCCCGCTGTGTCGGCCTTCCAAGGTCCTAAAATCGGCATGGGGATCAATATTCAGACAATTGACTTGCTGGTTACTGCTGGCAGATAACGCCTGAAGCAGTGGTAGTGCATTATTATGGCCACCACCAATGACAATAGGGGTAAGGCCTGCGGCAAAAATGGGGAGTACGGCGGCCTGCACCCGCGTATCTAATTCAGCACACAGTGCGCGTAAGCTGGCTAAATCTGCCGCTTTGCGGTTATCCAGCCTTTTCCCCTGTGTTTGTAAATCAGCACAAGCCACTTCGCCCAGTAATAAAATCTGGCGGGCATCAAGCAGATCATTAGCCTGTAAATTTAAAAATTTACTTAAAAATGCCTGCCAGCCTAACTCAGCCCCGCCCAGCCCACAGTTGGCTCGCGGACCGAGATCTTCCGGTATGCCCAGTAACACAAATTGCCCGCCTATGGCTGCGTGTTGGCTTAGGTTTTCGGCAAGATTAAGTGCCGGATCCGCTAAACAAATTTGCTCTGCTAAGCGCACTTCGCCGTGACGGCATTGAAAAAAGGCGCTTAATTGCGCCTTGGTCAGAAACTGGATAGCTGACATGCGTTATTCTATATCCAGTGCTTCTGGTGACAGAATAATACCGGTGCTATCTGCATACAGATGATCGCCGGGTAAAAAGGTTACACCAGCAAAGTTGACCGGGACGTCGGTTTCACCAAAACCGCCATCGTCGGCCCCGATAGGGATAGCATTAACCGCTTGAATACCAATATCAAAATCTTCCAATTCATCTAAGTTGCGCACACTACCGTAGCATACGATACCTTCCCAGCCATTGGTCGCCGCCAGTGATGCCAGTTCTGCATCAATCAGCGCTCGGCGCGCTGAGCCACCGCCGTCAATCAGCAGTACTTTGCCGATGCCATCGTCAGTTAGCATTTGCCGCACCAAGCCGTTGTCTTCAAAACATTTTACGGTATGGATTTTCCCGCCAAAGGAGCGACGACCACCATAATTAGCAAAAATAGGTTCGACCACGTCAACCTGATCTGCATAGAGATCGCATCTGCCACTTC
>JAMCWV010000226.1 GCA_023481025.1 Gammaproteobacteria bacterium | reverse complement strand
CTGTCGTTATTGGTGATGATGTAGAAATTGGAGCCAATACCACCATCGACCGGGGAGCATTAGACGACACCGTAATTGGTTCAAACTGTATTATCGACAATCTTGTGATGGTTGCACACAATGTGCAAATTGGCGACGGTACAGCGATTGCAGGCCAAACCGGTATCGCCGGCAGTGCAAAAATAGGTAAACATTGCCTGATTGGTGGTGCGACTGGCATTAATGGCCACATTACCATAGCTGATGGCGTGCAAGTTCATGGCATGACCATGGTAACGAAGAACCTAGAACGTGGTGTTTATGCGTCTTCTTTACCGGTTGTTGACCAAACTACTTGGGCGAAATCAGGCGCTCGCGTGCGGCAGTTACCAGAATTATTTATGCGTGTTCGTGCTCTAGAAAAAAAATTAGAAAGCCCTGAGGGGTAGGACGGAGGTTTCGCTTTGAACGAGCAACATGAGCAAGAATCAAACGTATCGGCAGAAGCAGGCTTTAACATTGATCAAATTCAGAAAATTTTGCCGCATCGATATCCATTTGCATTAATTGATCGGGTTGTTTCTTACGTCCCGCAAACATCGCTGCATGCCTATAAAAATATCACCATGAACGAGCCTGTGTTTATGGGGCATTTTCCCGGCAATCCAATTTTCCCTGGCGTTTTGTTGCTTGAAGCCATGGCCCAAGCGACGGGTTTACTTGGCTTTAAAATGATGGAAAACGTTGGCGAAAACGAAATCTATCTGTTTGCGGGGATTGATAATGCGCGCTTCAAGCGTCAGGTGATTCCTGGCGATCGCGTTGATTTTCACGTACAGTTTGTGAAAGAACGTCGCGGTATTTGGAAGTTTACTGGCGAAGCTCGCGTTGATGGTGAGTTAGCCTGTACCGCAGAAATCATGTGTGCAAGAAGGAATGGTTAATTGATTCACGAAACAGCGATTGTTGATCCAACAGCTCGTTTAGGTGCCAATGTTCGCATTGGCCCTTACTCGGTGATTGGTGCCGATGTTGAAATCGGTGATAACTGTGTGATTGAGTCGCATGTGGTCATTAAAGGCCCAAGCCGTATTGGTCGCGAGAATCGATTTTTCCAGTTCTGTTCCATTGGTGAAGAGTGCCAAGATAAGAAATATCGTGGTGAGCCGACTGAATTAGTTATCGGCGATCGCAATGTTTTTCGGGAAGGGTGCACCATTCATCGCGGCACTATTCAAGACAATAGCTTGACCCAGATAGGTAGCGATAACCTGTTTATGGCGTATGTGCATGTTGCTCATGATTGTATGCTCGGGAACCACAATATTTTGGCGAATAACGCGACGCTTGCGGGCCATGTTCACCTTGGCGACTATGTCATTCTTGGTGGTTTCACTGGGGTACACCAATTCTGTAAAATCGGCTCGCATGCGTTTGCTGCGGTGAATTCGGTTGTGGTTCAAGATATCCCGCCGTTTGTCATGGCGCAGGGACACAACGCCGTACCGCGCACCATTAACAGTGAAGGGTTACGCCGTCGTGGCTTTAGCAGCGATGAGATTCTGAATATTAAGCGCGCCTATAAATTACTTTACCGCAGTGGTTTAACCGTGGCTGAAGCTGCCGATAAAATTCGGGAACTGTCAGAGCCAAAACTTGACGGCTTTGTCGAGTTTATTACCCAGTCTGAACGAGGCATTATTCGGCCATGAGTCGCGCAGAAATGGAGCCGCTATCCATGGACCAGCAACTGGCTAAGACCACCACAACGGGCGCTCATCAGCGCCCGTTACGTATTGGGATAGTCGCCGGTGAAGCGTCTGGCGATATTCTTGGCGCAAGCCTAATGGCGAGCCTGAAAGAGGCGCAGCCAGATGTCGAGTTTATTGGTGTTGGTGGGGAGTTGATGGTTGCACAAGGGTTGCAATCGCTCTTTCCAATGGAAACCCTCTCAGTGATGGGGGTTTGGGATGTGCTTAAGAACTTACCGACCCTGTTGCGCGCGAGAAAAACAGTAATCACCGCCATGCTCAGGGCAAAACCCGACGTGTTTATCGGCATTGATGCACCTGATTTCAACTTGCCAATTGAACGTAAACTTAAAGACAGTGGTCTCAAAACGGTTCATTACGTGAGCCCGTCGGTTTGGGCGTGGCGACCGAAACGGATTTTCAAGGTCGCGAAAGCAACCGACATGGTCCTTGGAATTCTCCCATTTGAAGCGGAGTTCTACGCACGGTATCAAGTTCCCTATACGTTTGTGGGTCACCCGCTGGCAGATCGGTTTGCGTTGGCAACGTCTGCTGTTGCAGCGCGCGAACGATTGGGTTTGAATGTAAACGGACGTTTTATCGGGCTTTTGCCGGGCAGCCGTGGTAGTGAAGTGGGGCAGTTAGCGCGGCCGTTTATTGATGCGGCCTATGAGCTGCAAGAACAGGATGCGGACCTGACGTTCATAGTGCCCTTGTTTAATGCAACGCGACGCGCTCAATTCAGTGCGGCACTGGCGGCAGCGGAGCAGGATTGGCAGCGACCTTTGAGTGTGCAATTGTTCGATGGTCAAAGTCACGATGTGATTGCAGCGAGTGACGCGACTATTCTAGCCTCCGGTACCGTGTCACTGGAAACCATGTTAATCAAACGCCCGATGGTCGTCTGCTATCGGTTTGGCTGGTTTAACTATCATGTGTTACGCCACTTTGTAACGCTTGAGTTCTTTTCCTTACCGAATTTGCTGCACGGCGGCGAGCTCGTGAAAGAGCTCCTACAAGAAGATGTGAATGGCAAACGCATTGCTGCTGAAATTAGCCCACTTTTAACCCAAGACCAGACCGAGTTGCTGGAGCGCTACAATGAGCTGCATGCGCAATTGCGCTGTGATGCGGGGGCAAAGTCCGCAGCTGCAGTCTTGGCGTTGGTGGATCATCGTAAATTGCAGGGCTAATCCTCGCATTATCCTCGCGATAATTCATTGCGCCACGGCATGCTTTAAACGAGCGCCTCAGCCATGTCATGGCCGCCGAGATACGGTAAAATTGTCTCTATATGCACTAAGTGAATGGCTACCTATAAAGCTATTCACTTGGTGCATAGTTGTTTTCCATCCAGCGATTTGTCTCCTATTTTTACTCCCTTTATACTGACTCCACACTTTAATTGGAGGACGTCATGGGATTATTAGTCGACGGTCAATGGCACGACAAATGGTACGACACGAGTCAATCGGGTGGCCGTTTTGAACGCTCAGAAGCACAATTTCGCAATTGGGTCACAGCAGATGGTAGCGCAGGTGAAACCGGCAAAGGCGGCTTTAAAGCAGAGTCAGGCCGTTACCATCTCTATGTTTCCTATGCGTGCCCTTGGGCGCACCGCACACTGATTTTTCGTAAGCTGAAAGGCTTGGAAGAGCACATTAGTGTCTCGGCTGTTGCGCCGGAAATGCTTAGCAATGGCTGGGAATTCCGTCCGGGGACAGAGTTAGCGGATCCCCTGTTTAATCAGCGCTTTTTGCATCAAATCTATACCAAAGCTGCGGCAGATTATAGCGGCCGTGTCACGGTTCCCATTTTGTGGGACAAACAACAGAACACGATTGTCTCGAACGAATCTGCAGACATTATTCGGATGCTCAATTCAGCGTTTAACGAGATTACGGGGAATTCGCTAGATTTCTACCCGGAACAACTACACAGCGACATCGATGCAATTAATGATTTTGTCTACGACAATGTGAATAACGGCGTCTATAAAGCGGGTTTTGCGACGACCCAATCCGCTTATGAAGAAGCCTTTGACGCGTTGTTTAAAGCCCTTGATGCGCTTGAGCAAAAGCTCGCAGGACGGCGGTATTTAGTTGGGACGCATTTAACCGAAGCAGACTGGCGTTTGTTTACAACCTTAGTGCGGTTCGACGCGGTCTATGTTGGGCATTTTAAATGTAACCAGAAACGCATTGTTGATTATCCGAACTTGTGGAATTTTGTCCGCGAACTGTATCAAGTTCCAGGTGTCGCTGAAACGGTGCGGATGGACCATATCAAGACCCATTATTACGTCAGCCATGACATGATTAATCCAACCGGCGTGGTTCCCAAAGGGCCAGAATTGGATTTCACTGCACCGCATGATCGTCGCAAACTAGCGGCGTCTGCACAGTAGGAGGTAGGCCATGAGTCAGTCAATTATTAAACATCGTGTCCGTGGCATGCCGGCGCAAGATGGCGCAGGCGTAAAACTTAGGCGCGTAATCAATCAACCGGCGTTTCGGCATCGGGATCCGATTTTAATGCTTGATGAATTTAAGTCGGACAATCCGAATGATTACATTGCTGGGTTTCCACCGCACCCGCATCGTGGCTTTTGTACGCTGACTTATATGTTAGCCGGTAATATGGCGCATGAAGACTCGAAAGGTAACAAAGGCGAGATTACCACTGGTGGTCTGCAATGGATGAAAGCTGCGCGCGGCATGATTCACTCGGAAATGCCGAAGCAAAAAGATGGCTTGATGTGGGGTTTCCAATTGTGGTTGAACCTACCCGCTGCGGAGAAAATGAGTGATCCCGAGTACGCGGATATCCCGGCCAGCCAAGTGCCTGAAGTGGCCATTGATGGCGGTTTAGTGCGGGTGTTATCCGGCGAGTTTAATGGCGAAACAGGGCCGGTTAAGGCACCGGGTCGAGAATTTCTCTACCTTGATTATCGCCTCGACCAAGCCACGCAATTGACCTTACCGCAACAAGGCCAACAAACTCGGTTGCTGTATGTCTATCAAGGTGCGGTAACGATTGCTGGCATTACTGCCCAAGCGGGAGAGTTAATCGAGCTTGCTGACGATGTCGACGTGACAGTCGAAATTGCCAATGCTGGGCGCTTCTTGTTGATGGCAGCGAAGCCGATTGGCGAGCCGATTGCTCAGTATGGTCCGTTTGTCATGAACACCGAAGCGGAGCTACGGCAAGCATTCATGGATTACCAAAACGGGACATTAACTCAGTAGCTTGGTGGTCTAGCGAAATTGCTAAAACTTTAAGAACGTGTCTGGCATACTAACGGCTAGGCACGTTTTTTTTAGGGCAGATTATGAGTGCTATCGATCAATTTCTCGATAAGCTGTGGCTGCAACAAGGTGTGAGCCAGCATACGATCGCAGCGTATCGGAGCGATCTCACACATTTTCAGACTTGGTTACAACAGTCCGGCATAGCACTTGAACAAGCGAGTCGTGACGATATCGTCACTTATTTAGGTGTTCGACGTGAGCAGGGCATTCAATCGCGCTCGCAAGCGCGTTTGCTGAGTAGCTTGCGCAAATACTTCGGGTACTTGTTACGCCAGCAACAGCGGGACGACGATCCGACCGCACATTTGCAAAGCCCAAAACTGCCGGCGAGTTTGCCGAAGAGTATTAGCGAACAGGATGTCACGGCATTACTGCAAGCCCCAGTAACCAACACGGCGCTCGGGCTGCGTGACAAGGCTATGTTAGAACTGCTGTATGCGACCGGGCTACGTGTAAGCGAATTAGTCGCCTTAAAAATGAACGAAGTGAGCTTGCGTCAGGGCGTGGTGCGAGTGGTGGGTAAAGGCAATAAAGAGCGCCTTGTCCCAATGGGCGAAGAAGCGCTGCATGCGCTTGAGCAATATTTGCGCTATGGCCGGCCTGAATTAATGCAACATGCCACCGATGTGGTGTTTCTGTCTCAACGCAGCCAACAAATGACTCGGCAAACGTTTTGGCATCGGATTCGCATTTACGCTCTTCAAGCGGGCTTACCTGAAACAATTTCGCCGCACCGGCTGCGCCACGCATTTGCAACGCACCTATTAAATCACGGTGCGGATTTACGAGCCTTGCAGATGCTCTTAGGGCATGCCGATATTGCCACAACGCAGATTTACACCCAAGTCGCGAAGGCACGATTGAAACAACTTCATGAACAACATCATCCGCGCGGATAATCCATAATGACACACTCGGTTTTACCTTCTCCTCAGCTGAAACGTCGCCAAGCCAGTGCTCAGGTGCAATTTGCTGATAACCTGCCAACTATCTTGCAACGAGTCTATGCAAATCGCGGTTTAACCCATGGCGCTGAACTTGATCTGTCACTGCGGGGGTTGTTGCATTTTAATCAACTCGCTGATTGTGAAGCGGCGGCTGAACGCGTTGCCGAAGCTATGCTGGCGAACCGAAAAATCTGCATTTGTGGTGATTATGATGCGGACGGAGCAACCAGTGTTGCGTTACTAAAATCAGCCTTGAGTGCAATGGGCGCTCAGTCGGTCATGTACTTAGTGCCGAATCGATTTGCCGATGGTTATGGATTATCGCCGGCACTAGCCGAGTATGCCGCACAGCAAGGTGCGGAGCTATTGATTACCGTCGACAATGGTATCAGTAGCCATGCCGGCGTTGAACGCGCGAATTCGCTTGGACTGGAAGTGATTATTACCGACCATCACTTACCGCCAGCAACTCTGCCAGCTGCGGCGGCCGTGGTGAATCCGAATCGACAGGACTGCCAGTTCGCAAGTAAGTCGTTAGCGGGCGTCGGTGTGGCTTTTTATTTGCTTTTAGCCATTCGGGCGTGGTTTCGTCAACGCTACAGTGACCACCCTGCGGCTCAGATTCAAATAGCGGATTACTTAGACTTGGTTGCGCTTGGCACCGTAGCGGATGTGGTGTCCCTGGACTTTAACAACCGTATTTTGGTTCAGCAAGGGGTGCAACGCATCCGAGACGGGCGTTGTCGGCCGGGTATTTTGGCGCTTTTGCAAGTTGCAGGGCGTGAACCTGCAGGTATTTCAGCAACCGACCTTGGCTTTGCAGTTGGGCCGCGAATTAATGCAGCGGGGCGCTTAGATGATATTCAAATGGGCATCGAGTGCCTTTTAGCGGCTGACTTTCAACAAGCGAATATGCTTGCCTTGCGTCTTGATGAGCTGAATCGTCAGCGGCGACAGATTGAAGGTGACATGCAAGCGGATGCCGAGCAATGCTTGAGTCATTTGCAACTTAGTCGAGACGGATTACCACCGGTGCTAGCGTTGCAGGATGACAGTTTCCATCAAGGCGTGATTGGCATTCTTGCCGGGCGACTCAAAGAGCAATTCTATCGACCTGTAATGGTATTTGCGCCGGGTGACAAGGACGAGCTGAAAGGCTCATGCCGGTCTGTGCCTGGGGTGCATATTCGTGACTTACTGGCGCAAGTTGCGAGTCAGGCGCCAGGCGTGATCAGTCGTTTTGGTGGCCACGCCATGGCGGCAGGTCTCACGATTCCGAAAGCCGCATGGACAGCGTTTAATGCTGCCTTGCAAACCGTGGCTGCGGACTGGGTCGATGAAGAGCAATTGGCACGCGTGTTATGGTCTGATGGTGAACTGGATGGTCATGAATTATCGCTAGAGTCAGCGCTAGCCTTGCAAACGGCTGGGCCGTTTGGACAAGACTTTCCGCCACCAACGTTTGATGGACAGTTTCGTGTCCTTGACCAACGCTGGTTGAAAGACGTGCATTTAAAGTTGCTATTGCAGCCATTACAGGGGGGGGGCAAGTGTTGACGCGATCGCCTTCAATGTGCCGAAAGCGCCGTGGCAATGGCAACAACAGCAAGAAGTTCATCTGGTTTACCGCTTGGATGTGAATGAATTTCGCGGTCAGAGAACACCACAACTTATGATTGAGTACGTCCTATAAGCCACTGAAAAAACCGCAGCGGCTCTGTTGTTTATGGCTAAAATCGGCTAGAATACGCGGCTATTTTTGAAACGACATGTGCTAATCGCACTCGCTATTCAAACCACAGGATTCAATACGATGCTGGAAAGCAACGCAATCGCATATCAAATCGATGACCTCAAGCAGCGCATGGCGCAGCTTAGGGGGTATCTTTGACTTAGAGACGAAAACTGAACGTCTCGAAGAAGTTGAGCGTGAGCTCGAAGACCCTGCAGTCTGGAATCAACCAGAAAAGGCCCAAGCGTTAGGCAAAGAACGTGCAAGTCTCGAAGAGATTGTGCATACCTTTCGCGATCTTGGTCAAGGGCTTGAAGATGCAGCTGGGTTTTTAGAGTTAGCCAGCGAAGAAGATGACGAAGACATGCTAGTGGAAGCGGAACAAGAGGTGGCTAAATGGCGCAAAGCGCTTGAGCAACTTGAGTTTCGTCGAATGTTTTCAGGACCGAATGATGCCAATGATTGTTATGTCGATCTCCAAGCAGGCTCGGGCGGTACCGAAGCGCAAGACTGGTGTAGCATGTTGCTACGGATGTATTTGCGCTGGGGTGAAGCGCACGGCATGAAAGCGGAAATCACCGAGCTTTCGGAAGGTGAAGTGGCTGGTATTAAGTCAGCAACGATTCGCTTTGCCGGTGACCACGCGTTTGGTTGGTTGCGCACAGAAACGGGCGTACACCGTTTGGTTCGCAAGTCGCCATTTGACTCTGGGAATCGTCGTCATACGTCGTTTGCGTCAGCGTTCGTTTATCCTGAAATTGATGACGATATCGAAATTGATATCAACCCCGCTGATTTGCGCATCGATACCTATCGAGCCTCGGGCGCCGGTGGTCAGCACGTTAACCGGACCGACTCGGCGGTGCGTATTACCCACGAGCCATCGGGTATTGTGGTGCAGTGTCAAAGCGACCGCTCGCAGCACAAGAACAAAGACGCGGCGATGAAGCAATTGCGGGCCAAATTGTACGAAATGGAGCTGCAAAAGCAGAATGAAGCGAAGCAGGCGTTAGAAGACACCAAGTCGGACATTGGCTGGGGTAGTCAAATTCGCTCCTATGTACTCGATGATTCGCGCATTAAAGATTTGCGCACCGGTGTTGAAACACGCAATACCCAAGCCGTTCTCGACGGTGACTTAGACCGATTTATTCAGGCCAGTTTGAAATCCGGCCTTTAATTACGCCACGAAGCAATGAAATTGAGGAACACCTATGACTGATAAACAGCAGCCAGAAGCCCAAGATTTGAATCAACAGATCCGTGAGCGTAAACAGAAATTAAAACAGCTGCGTGAAGCGGGTAACCCGTTTCCAAATGATTTTCGTCGCGACAGTCTCGCGGCAGAGTTGCATGCCGCACATGGTGAGAAAGAAGGCGAGGCACTAGTTGCCGAAGGCGTTCGGGTGAATATTGCCGGCCGCATGATGCTTCGTCGGATTATGGGCAAGGCGAGTTTCGCAACGTTGCAAGACATGAGCGGCCAGATTCAGGTCTATGTTGCCCGTGATAATCTGCCAGAAGGTGTCTACAACGACGGTTTCAAAAAGTGGGATTTGGGTGATATCGTCGCGGCCAGTGGCACGTTGTTTATCACTAAAACCGGCGAACTCACCGTGCAGGTGGACGATATTCGTTTATTGACGAAAGCGTTACGTCCGTTACCGGATAAGTTTCATGGTCTTGCTGACCAAGAGATGCGTTATCGCCAACGCTACTTAGACTTGATTGTGAACCAGCAATCGCGCAATACGTTTATCATGCGCAGTAAGGCAATTGACTATATTCGTCGCTTCTTAAACGACCGGGCGTTCCTTGAAGTGGAAACCCCAATGATGCAAACCATTCCAGGTGGTGCGTCCGCGCGGCCATTTATCACGCATCACAATGCCCTCGACATGGATCTGTATCTACGAATTGCGCCGGAGTTGTACCTGAAGCGGCTTGTCGTTGGCGGTTTTGAGAAAGTCTTTGAAATCAACCGCAACTTCCGTAACGAGGGACTTTCGACTCGCCATAACCCTGAGTTCACCATGCTTGAGTTCTACTGGGGCTATGCGGATTACCACGACTTAATGGATCTAACCGAAGAAATGATCCGTGGTCTGTGTTTAGAGTTGCTGGGTACCACTGATGTGCCTTATCAAGATGAAGTGTTCCATTTCGGTGCACCGTTTGAGCGCATGAGCGTGCTTGACGCTATCTTGAAGTACAATCCAGAAACAACTGCAGATGCCATGAATGACCTGGCACAGGCAACGGCCTATGCAGAAAAGCTTGGTATTAAAGTGCAGAAGAGCTGGGGCTTAGGCAAAATTCAGATCGAAATTTTTGAAGAAACTGCAGAGCACAAGCTGTCCCAACCGACCTTTATTACTGCGTACCCGGCAGAAGTATCGCCGTTGGCACGTCGTAACGACGACAACCCGTTTGTGACTGACCGCTTTGAGTTTTTCGTGGGTGGCCGTGAAATCGCCAATGGTTTCTCGGAGTTGAATGACGCTGAAGATCAAGCACAGCGCTTCAAAGACCAAGTTGAGCAGAAAGAAGCGGGCGATGCTGAGGCCATGTTCTATGATGCGGATTATGTGACTGCACTGGAGTATGGTTTACCGCCGACTGCAGGTGAGGGTATTGGTATTGATCGTTTGGTGATGTTGTTAACTGACTCACCGTCGATTCGTGACGTGCTGTTGTTCCCACATATGCGCCCGACCAAGCAAGATTAAACGTCCTGTCGCACTAAAATATAAGCCCGCAATGTCGATTAGCGGGCTTTTTTGTGTGCGAGTGTATATCAAACGGCAGCGCTTAATAGTCGAAGAGATCTTTTTGGTAATCGTCGAACCACTGCTGGAGTTCTTGTGCAAACATTGGCGGGCCGACGTAATAACCCTGAGCGATGTCGCAACCAAGGTTAATGGCCTGTTGCAACGTGGCCTCGTTTTCGATGCATTCGGCGGTGACTAAAGCACCGAGCGTGTTGGCAATTTTAATCGCAGCCTGAGCTAAATCACGCGCCTCTTTTGATTCAGTGAGATAATTGACGATGCTATGGTCGAGCTTGAGTTCGTATATTTCCATACGTTGAATATCAATCGCGGTTGATTCAGCAACCCCAAAGTCGTCGAGCGCCATTAAAAAACCGTGTTGATGACTTTCATTCAGTAACGGTGAGAATTTAGCAAAGTCATCACGCACGACAGTTTCAGAAAAGTCGAGAATAATATCGTTCGGTTTGGTCTGATAACGCTCACACAGCAGATGTAATGCGACAAAGAAGTCCGGATGAGAAAAAGATTCAGGACTAATATTCACTGAGAGTTTCAGGTTATGTTGCTGGTTATAGTGCTGAAAAATTGAGAGGCCTTGTTCAACCACATGGAGCGTGAGCTGGTCGATTAGTGCTTGTTTTTCGGCGATGTGAATGAACTGAGAAGGGGCAATATAGCCATATTGGGGATGCAGCCAGCGGGCGAATACTTCAAAACCACAGAGTAATTTTGAATGTAAGTCGATTCGTGGTTGTAACGCAGCCGAAAACTGCTCTCTTAACAAATGTTCAGAAAGGCGAGCAGTTGTTTGCGGGAGTGCAACAACATTATCAGCGAACGGCGTGGTCGGTGACCTTTTCATCGCGTATCCTTTCCTAGTCGAAAATTCCGTTTTCAGTCGGCTATTCACCCTGTGTTCGGTCGACAGCAACGAACAAGATGCATGCCAAGTATTTAACGCTGTTCTTAATATAGACTGAATTTGGTACTGACACCAACTAGAGATATGTCAGTAAATATTTCGACATAAAAAATGCCCTCGAAAGTGAGGGCATTTTGCAGGAATGTTGAAGCGTTTCACCGCTTGGTTGCACTATATTGCTTAGTGCTCAACGCCGCCTGGACCGTGGACGTGACCGTGTGATAATTCTTCGGCAGTCGCATCACGAACGTCAACAACCTTCACCTCGAAGCTCAGGTCAACACCCGCTAATGGGTGGTTACCGTCGACTGTGACTTCAGTGTCAGTGACTTCGATAATCATGACAGACTGTTCGCCATTGTCGGTGCTTGCGCGGAATTGCATACCAGGGTTGACTTCTTGGTCACCGAACAGGTTACGAGGAACTGTTTGCACCAAACCGTCATGACGCTCGCCATACGCGTCAGCCGCAGGGATTTCTGCGCTCAGCTCTTCGCCAGCGGTTTTGCCTTCCAGAGCTTTTTCTAACCCTGGAATTAACATGCCGCGACCGAAAATAAACGCTAATGGACGTTCTTCAGCAGACTGATCTAAAGTGACACCGTCGCCATTTTTGACAACGTAGTGGATCGTAACTGCTTTATCTTGACTAATGGTATGACTCATTATTTAGTTCCGTTTTCATCAGTGTGTGAGTAAGGGGTAAATGAACTAGATTCCTGCCCCTTGATGCGCAATTGTGCAGTCGGTTCCAGGTCATCTGGAAGCACTGCTTGAATTGCAACGACTTGGTTATCATAACGCACTGCGCTGATAACTGCACCCGCACGACGCCAATTTTCGCCCATCTGGACTTCCAGTTGGTCACTTGGTGTCGGTAACGAATCTGCGTGGCCTTCGAGGTGCACGAGGCGACGTTTGTTTTGACCTTTGTAGTGCATACGCGCTACGGTTTCTTGGCCAATATAACAACCTTTTTTAAAGTTAATGCCACCGATTTTATCGAGGTTCACCATTTGTGGCACGAATTCGCCTTGGTGTTCACTGCTTAACCAAGGCCAACCTTGCTCAATGTGTAATGCTTGCCACCAGGGTTGAGTTGCCAGTGGGCAATGGAGCTTGAAACTGACAGGTAAAATAAGTAGATAAGCATGGTCAGTTAGCTTTAATACATGGAGGTCGTTCACATGCTCGTGATCTTGAGTCGGTTCAACACCGGTAATTGCACTGACTTGTTCGCTGGCATCAGCGCCAATGACAAGTAGATAGCGATGTAGCGAAGTCCCGTCGGTAATTTCAACTTTATTGAACACGCCAAACTTTTGCAGCTGTGCCAAACTTGCACCGATTGTTGCAGTCGGTTGCAGCATATAAACGCCTTGTTCACTGCGAAGCGCACGAAAAACACTCCATAGCTTACCTTTTGCGTCGCAATGTCCGCCAAATAACCAGTTATCCTGTTGCAGTTCATTTAGATCACAGGTGAGTTGGCCTTGGAGAAATTTGTCGGCATCGGGACCGGCAACATGGATGAGGCCATAATCTTGAAGCTCTACGATTGTGCTGGGTTGAGCGTGGGTGAGAACACGCGGAAGAAAATTTGACACAAATACCTCTCCAATGGCGAAAATACTTACTAAGTATGGGTATGGGGACAGTAAATACTTTTTTCAAGTCACAATAAAGATTACCACGAAGGTTGAGTCTGTTAAAATCAGCGCATAGGAGTATTTCATCGACAGAGGAATGATTATGCAGTTTCTGAAACAATCGGAAGATGCGCTCAAAGACAAACGGCGAATGCGTTGGGCTTGTCGCCGCGGAATGTTAGAGCTCGATGTGCTGTTTGCCCCATTCGTAGAAGAAGCTTACGACCAACTCACCGTACAACAGCAGGCTGTGTTCCGTCGTTTATTAACCTGCGACGACCCGGATCTATTTGCTTGGTTTATGGGGCACCAACAGTGCCCAGATCCTGAGTTGGCATCCATGGTTGAACTAATGTTGAAGCGGGTGAAAGTTTAACGATTGCTTAGGATGCGTCGGTAACAGGCTAAGGAATAGCCAAGGAGATCGAACATGGACGTGTATACATTTGCGCAAATGCGCTCTTGTTGGCTAAGTTACTGGACACATGGCCTAGCGTTGTTATCGCTGTTCAGCGTCGGCGTGTCGTTGGTTTATCATTGGCCGGCACTGGTGTTGGCTACTTGGTTTTTCTGCTTGCGATGGTGGTTGCTGTCACCACAACCGGAACTAGTAGACATATCGGAGCTTGGAGAGGTGACGCTACGCTGCCCCCAGCGCGGACTGATTAGTGGTCAACTTTCTCAGCCTCAGTATACTGGTTTGTGCTCAAATCCTGTGTTGCAAGTGTATGCCACAGCAGGGCGCCAGCCGGAGTATGTGTGTTGGTGGCTTGACGCTTTTACTGACGTTGAGCGCGCAAGGTTGCGCCGCATCGCTGGCAATCTTGCGGCGGTTCGATAGTGACCGCCGCGCTGCTTATTTGGGTTTCCGCTCGGGTGTTAAAACAGTTGCCACCGAGTCGGGCGCTGTGTCCGGATAATCCAACGTATAGTGCAAACCGCGGCTTTCGCGCCGTTGCATCGCACTGCGTATAATCAATTCGGCGACCTGCGCCAGATTACGTAGCTCGAGTAAATTATTACTGACTCGGAAGTTGGCGTAATAGTCATGAATTTCTTGCTGTAAGAGCTCAACGCGGCGCAGCGCTCGTTCAAGCCGCTTGCTGGTGCGAACAATCCCGACATAGTCCCACATAAACAGGCGCAACTCATGCCAGTTGTGCTGAATCACAACTTCTTCATCAGAGTCAGTCACTTGACTATCATCCCAAATTGGCAGCTCTGCGGGTAATACAATTTGTTCGAGCTTGGCGAGAATATCCGCTGCAGCCGCACGTGCAAAAACGACACACTCAAGCAATGAGTTGCTTGCCATTCGGTTGGCACCATGGAGGCCAGTGTAGGCCACTTCACCAATCGCGTATAAGCTGTCTATGTCTGTTTGCGCTTGCAGGTTCGTCATGACGCCGCCACAGGTATAATGCGCCGCTGGAACCACCGGCATGGGCTCGCGACATATGTCGATCCCTAAGCTTAGGCACTTTTCATAGATCGTTGGAAAGTGCTGCATAATAAATGCTTGGGGCTGATGCGAGATATCTAAATACATACAGTCGGCACCGAGACGTTTCATCTCAAAGTCGATAGCACGGGCAACGACGTCGCGTGGCGCTAATTCAGCATCTGGATGAAAGTCAGGCATGAAACGCGAGCCGTCAGGGCGTTTTAACAGGGCACCTTCACCTCGCAATGCTTCGGTGAGCAAAAAGTTATGGGCTTTTGGATGAAATAGACACGTTGGATGGAATTGGTTGAATTCCATGTTGGCGACTCGACAGCCTGCTCGCCATGCCATGGCGATGCCATCGCCACTAGCAACATCAGGATTTGAGGTGTATTGGTAGACCTTACTTGCGCCCCCCGTACACAGGGCGGTGAAGCGAGCGCCAATCGTATGAACATTGCCATCGAGGCGACTCCACACGTAAGCACCGATGCAGCGAACGTCACCTGCTGGATTCGTCGTGGTGATAAGATCAACCGCATTGTAATGTTCGAGCACTTGAATGTTGGGGTGATTCAGTGCCTGTGAGGTTAAGGTGCTTTGAACCGCGCGGCCAGTCGCATCGGCTGCATGCAGAATACGACGATGGCTATGTCCGCCTTCACGGGTGAGATGAAAACGCTGGTTACCATCACTGTCGGCTTCACGGTCAAAGGCGACGCCTAAATCAATCAGCCAGTTTAAACTGGCTTTAGCATGTTCGGCAGTGAAACGAACAACCGCATTGTCACAAAGCCCTGCGCCAGCAATTAACGTATCTTGAACGTGGGATTCAATGCTGTCGTTTTCATCGAAGACCGCAGCGATTCCGCCTTGAGCATAGTAAGTGGAACCCTCGGCAAGTGGGCCTTTACTCAGTACAATCACGCGCATGTTTTGAGCGAGCTGTAAAGCCAACGAGAGCCCTGCAGCTCCACTGCCAATCACTAATACATCGCAGGTAATCGTAGCGTCTGAAGTCATGATCATTTATCGTAGTGAAATTATTTTATGAATTTTACCTTTGTTTGTTATCAATTTGCGAACTTTTTAAAATAAGCTTGGTCTAGAGTTACATAATGACAACGGGCCCGGCTGGTAGCAGAATGAAAGTTACAGCAGACAAAGGGTAGTGGAGAGTGGGCTCGAATGAGCGAACAGGAAATCGATCAACAGCTGGTTGAAAGGGTTCAGCAAGGCGATCAACGTGCATTTGATATTTTAGTTAAGAAATATCAGCATAAGATTCAAAGTCGAT
>JAMCWV010000011.1 GCA_023481025.1 Gammaproteobacteria bacterium | reverse complement strand
ATATACTTTAGCGCACTTTTTTATCCAAGACGCACAGAATACAAGGAGATTTCCATGGCTGAGCGTAAAGCCACTATTCAAATCGATGGCAATAGTATCGAGCTGCCGGTGCTTTCTGGTACCGCCGGGCACGATGTAATAGATGTACGGACCCTAGGCAAGCACGGCTACTTCACGTTCGACCCTGGTTTTTTGGCAACCGGTTCTTGTGAATCAAAGATCACCTATATCGATGGTGACAATGGTGTATTGCTGCACCGCGGCTACCCAATTGAGCAATTAGCGACTGAAGCAGACTACCTTGAAGTTTGTTACATGCTGATTCACGGCGAAGCGCCTACGGCAGAAAAATACGAAGAATTCAAAAAGACAATTACCAAGCACACGATGGTGCATCAAGGTATTCATGAATTCTTTGGCGGCTTCCGTCGCGACGCGCATCCAATGGCGATGCTTTGTGCTGTGACCGGCGCCCTGTCGTCGTTCTACCACGATGATCTGAACATTGCAGATCCGAAGCAGCGCGTACGCAGTGCGTATCGTTTAATCGCGAAAATTCCAACAATCGCGGCCATGTGTTACAAGCACAACATCGGCCAGCCGTTTGTTTATCCGCGCAACGAATTGAGCTACTCAGAGAACTTCTTAAACATGATGTTCTCGGTGCCTGCGGAAGAATATAAAGTGAGCCCGATTGTCGCCAAAGCAATGGATCGAATTTTCACGCTGCACGCTGATCACGAGCAAAACGCGTCAACTTCAACGGTCCGTTTAGCAGGCTCTTCTGGTGCCAACCCATATGCGTGTATCGCTGCTGGTGTTGCGTCATTATGGGGCCCTGCGCATGGCGGTGCGAACGAAGCCTGTTTGAAAATGTTAGCGGAAATCGGCTCAGTTGACCGGATTCCAGAGTTCATTGCAAAAGCAAAAGACAAGAACGACCCGTTCCGTCTGATGGGCTTTGGTCACCGTGTATATAAGAACTTCGACCCACGTGCGAAAGTTATGCGTGAAACCTGTCATGAAGTTCTTAGCGAACTGAACATTCAAGATCCGCTGTTAGACGTTGCGATGGAGCTTGAGCGTATTGCGCTTGAAGACCCGTACTTCGTTGAGAAGAAACTGTATCCGAATGTTGATTTCTACTCAGGGATTATCCTAAAAGCGATCGGCATTCCAACCAACATGTTTACCGTTATTTTCGCACTTTCGCGTACAGTTGGCTGGATTTCACATTGGCACGAAATGCTTAGTGAGCCGAGCCAGAAGATTGGCCGCCCACGTCAGCTTTACACTGGTGAAGCGCAGCGTGAGTTCACGCCGATTAAAAAGTAAGTGTTTGAATGACATGTTTGCACTGAGAAAGTCGCCTGCGGGCGACTTTTTTTTGCTCGAGAATTAATTTACGTCATTGTCTGTCGCTTTTCCTATTGCTCTCAATGCAGGGCAATGCCATGATTACTTTTTG
This sequence comes from Gammaproteobacteria bacterium, assembly GCA_023481025.1. The sequence goes on along the minus strand of JAMCWV010000011.1, from coordinate 1,564 downwards.
CCGTTAAATGAGAGGCTTCTGTCTTCATGCCTGTGATTGTGCACCGTCCTTTACCCGCCGTCGAAATCTTACAGGAAGAAGGTTTAGATATTCGTTACGCACCAAAAGAGCGTGGCGCTGTTCGGCTTGGATTTCTCAATCTAATGCCGGAGAAAGAAGTCTGCGAACGTCAATGGTTACGCTTATTTGCGCAAGTCGACCTTGACGTTGAAGTGCATTTTTTGTTTTTGAATCGATGGACACCAAAAACCACGTCCGTTGACCACCTACGTAAATATTATTCGCCGATTAGCGATCTTTTACAGCTTGACGCGTTAGTTATTAGCGGTGCGCCACTCGGTACCAAAGAATATGATGAGGTTGGCTACTGGGATGAACTTGGTGAAATCTTCGATTACGCCGATGACATTGCCCAAAGCACGTTGTATTTATGTTGGGCTGCAAACGCCGCATTATACCATCACTATAATATTCCTCGTAAGCAAAAAGCTCGAAAAATAAGCGGTGTTTATGGGCATCGCTTAGTTCGCCCGCACCCGCTTGTACAAGATTTAATTAGCGGTGTGCAATTTCCACATTCTCGCCACGCTGAAGCTCGCCAGCAACAGTTGTTTGCCCACAACGAAATACAGGTACTCATGCAAGCCCCAAATGCAGGCGCCTTTTTAGCCGTCGATGATTTGCGCCGCCGTGCATTCATTTTTGGCCACCCAGAATATGAAGCCGACACACTCTATAAAGAATTTCGCCGCGATTTTGACAAGGGCTTGTCACCGCAACCGCCGGAATATTATTTCTTAGACGAAGACGGGAAAGAGCTCCCCACTGCTTTTTGGCAAGCAAGCGGGGTGCAACTTTTGCAGAATTGGCTGCAAGCATGGGTGAAGCGCTAGGTACCTAAGCGATATTCAAACTTGGTACCATAACGCGAGAGGTCTCTATGCAGTCTTCAGCGCTTGCCTCTGTGATGCCTGCAACGCCTGCTCAAGATCATTGATAATATCGTCTATATGCTCAATACCAATTGATAAACGCACCAAGTTTTCACTCACCCCTGCTTTGGCAAGCTCAGCCGGCGACAGTTGTCTGTGTGTCGTTGACGCCGGATGACAGGCTAGCGACTTAGCGTCTCCGATATTCACCAAGCGCAAAAATAACTGCAATGCATCGATAAACTTCACCGCTGCGTCATGCCCGCCCTTTACGGTAAAGCTCAAAATACCGGACGCTTTGCCCTGGGTGATTTTCTGCGCCAACGCGTGATGCTTGTCGGTGGGTAAGCCAGCGTAATTGACACGTTCAACCGCTGGGTGTTGCTGCAAATACTCAGCGACACGCTGGGTATTTTCACAGTGGCGCTCTAAACGCAGCGCCAGTGTTTCTAATCCTTGCAAGAAATTGAACGCGCTTTGAGCTGACAATGCCGAGCCGGTATTGCGCAGTGGCACAACTCGCGCCCGGCCAATAAATGCTGCTGGGCCAAGCGCTTCGGTATACACCACTCCATGGTAAGACGGGTCAGGTTGATTCAATTGCTCATGCCCACGGCATCCCATTAGTGGTC
>JAMCWV010000178.1 GCA_023481025.1 Gammaproteobacteria bacterium | reverse complement strand
AGCTACAAGACCCGGTAAAAGCGAAAAGCTACAAAGAGCGTCGCGGCCTGGGTGGCTTCGTGCGCGCGTCCTGGCAGGAAGTCAATGAGCTCATCGCAGCTTCAAACGTCTACACCGCAAAGGAATATGGGCCGGATCGGATTAGTGGGTTCTCGCCGATTCCAGCGATGTCGATGGTGTCTTATGCTGCTGGCTCGCGATATCTGTCACTGATTGGCGGTAACTGCCTGAGTTTCTACGATTGGTACTGTGACTTACCTCCAGCATCACCGCAGGTTTGGGGCGAACAAACTGACGTGCCCGAGTCTGCCGATTGGTTCAACTCTAACTACATCATTGTATGGGGCTCAAACGTTCCACAAACCCGTACGCCGGATGCTCACTTCCTCACCGAGGTTCGTTACAAAGGGACCAAAACCTGTGTCATCACCTCGGACTACTCAGAAGCGTCTAAATTTGGCGACACCTGGTTAGCACCGCGTCAGGGTACTGATGCAGCACTAGGTATGGCGTTCGGTCACGTGATTCTGAAAGAATTCTATGTTGAGAGCCAGAGCACTTACTTCAGCAACTATGTGCGTAAATACACGGATATGCCGATGCTGGTCATGCTTGAAGACGATGGTGGTCGCCTCAAACAGGGTCGATTCCTACGTGCTGCGGATCTCATGGACAACCTCGGTGAAGACAATAACCCGGACTGGAAAACTATTGCCTTGAACGAAGAGGACGGTCGCCTGACCAGCCCGAACGGTGCCATTGGGTATCGCTGGGGTGGTGAGCAGGGCAACTGGAACCTTGAGCAGAAAGATAAAGACGGCGAAGTTTCTTTAGCACTATCACTCAAAGACACGGCCGACGAGATTGCTGAGGTAGCATTCCCATACTTCGGCGGTGCTCCGCACGAGTACGAGTACTTTCAGCATACCGACCACGACGAAGTGCAAATGCGTCGCATCCCGGCCAAACGCATCACCCTGAAAAATGGTGAAACTGCGTTGGTCGCCACGGTCTATGACTTGATGCTGGCGAACTACGGTGTTGACGATGGCTCTGGTGACCCGGGCCGTGCCACCAGCTTTGAAGACGATATTCCATATACGCCAGCATGGCAGGAAAAAATCACCGGTGTACGCCCAGCCGATGTGATCCGTGTGGCCCGTGAATTTGCGCGCACAGCCGACAAAACTCAGGGTCGCTCAATGATTATCGTTGGTGCCGCTTTGAACCACTGGTACCACATGGATATGAACTACCGCGGCATTATTAATATGTTGATGATGTGTGGTTGTGTTGGTCAGAGCGGTGGTGGCTGGGCGCACTATGTGGGGCAGGAAAAACTGCGTCCACAAACCGGCTGGCAACCGCTCGCTTTTGGTCTTGATTGGCAGCGCCCACCGCGTCATATGAACGGTACGTCGTTCTTCTACAACCATTCGAGCCAGTGGCGTTATGAAAAGCTGGACATGAGCGAGGTGGTGTCACCGTTAACCTCGAAGAATAAGTGGAAGAGCAGCATCATCGACTACAACACCCGTGCTGAGCGCATGGGCTGGTTACCGTCTGCGCCGCAGCTGGGCACCAACCCACTGGGCGTGGCTAAGGCTGCTAAAGACGCAGGTATGGAAGTCAAAGATTATGTGGTGCAGCAGCTTAAAAATGGCGAGATAAAATTTGCCAATGAGCAGCCGGACAATCCGCAGAACTTCCCGCGTAACATGTTTATCTGGCGTTCGAACCTGCTCGGTTCGTCAGGTAAAGGCCATGAGTACATGCTCAAGCATTTACTCGGCACTAAACATGGTTTGTTGGGTAAAGACCTGGGCGAATTTGGTGGTCAGAAACCAGACGATGTTGAGTGGGTTGATGATGGCGCTGAAGGCAAAGTAGACCTGTGGGTCACACTCGACTTCCGCATGTCAACGACTTGTCTGTACTCAGACATAGTGCTGCCGACTGCTACCTGGTACGAAAAAGACGACATGAATACGTCAGACATGCACCCGTTCATTCACCCGCTTACCGCTGCTATCGACCCGGTATGGGAAGCGCGCAGTGACTGGGAAATCTTCAAAGGTATCGCGAAAGAATTCTCGCGGGTCTGTGTAGGACATCTGGGTGTTGAGCAGGACGTGGTCACCGTACCTATGTTGCATGACACGCCTGCAGAGCTGGCTCAACCATATGGCGTTAAAGCTTGGTGGAAAGGCGAGTGCGAGGCGATCCCGGGGCAAACCATGCCAAATATTACCGTAGTCGAGCGTGACTATCCGAACACTTACTATCGTTTCACATCGCTTGGTCCGTTAATGGAAGAGTTGGGGAACGGTGGTAAAGGTATTGGTTGGGATACCAAAGATGAAGTGGCACTGCTTGGTGACCTGAACTTGCGTCACACTGACGAAGGTGTTCACAAAGGCCGTCCGCGCATCGACACAGCGGTTGACGCTTGTGAAGTGATTCTGTCACTGGCACCGGAAACCAATGGACAGGTCGCAGTGAAGGCATGGGAAGCGTTAGGTAAGATTACTGGTCGCAGTCATACCCACCTGGCACTGCCAAAAGAAGACGAAAAAATTCGTTTCCGTGACATTGTCGCGCAGCCACGCAAAATCATTTCCTCGCCCACCTGGTCAGGCCTGGAAGACGAGCATGTGTCTTATAACGCGGGTTACACCAATGTTCACGAGTTGATTCCATGGCGCACCATTACCGGCCGCCAGCAGTTCTATCAGGACCACGAATGGATGCGCGATTTCGGTGAGAACCTATGTGTGTATAAACCGCCGATTAACCTGAAAACCGTTGAGCCGGTGCTGAATAAGAAGTCGAATGGCAATAAAGAAATAGTCTTGAACTTCATTACACCGCACCAGAAGTGGGGTATTCACAGCACTTACTCAGACAACCTGTTGATGCTGACACTGTCCCGCGGCGGTCCGATAGTAGCGGTAAGCGGGTGAATGAACGGGTGCATGTCTGACGTATTCATGTCGTCTTTTTCGTACCAGGTAGCAGTCGGCAGCACTATGTCTGAGTACAG
>JAMCWV010000068.1 GCA_023481025.1 Gammaproteobacteria bacterium | reverse complement strand
GAAAATGAGCGGCGGGTTACCGTTCGTGCACAGTTAGTCGAAGAAGGTGGACGCCCACCGATTCGGATTGAGTTCCAAATGCAGCGGCGTAATCCGCAAGCACCTTGGATGGCTTTTGATTTGGTCGCCGAAGGTGTCAGTATGCTCAATGCTCAGCGTTCAGAAATGGAAGCGTCACTGCGCCAGAATGGTATCGACGGCACAATTCAATTGTTGCGTGATCGCGCCGCGGTTGAAATTAATCTCGATGAAGAGTTAGACGTGTCTGACTTTACCAACTAATTTCCATACCACATTTCAAATTCTAGTCCGATATGCCAAGCGCCACGTCGACGCTCAGAGAGTTCTCGACGTGGCCAATGCATCCCACTCCAAATTTCGAAGTAGAGCCAATCACGTTTAAAGCGACTACGATGAATTAAGCGAAAGCCGTAATCGTTAACGGGTACTTCCGCTTTTGTTTCACCGCGATAGAAGAGCTCAGTGGCAATTGCGCGCTCTTCAGCGTAGACGTGGTAGATCGCCGTACTTGCGCCCCAACGATAGCCATCAACGCGTTCGGCTCGCGTCACATCAACGGCCCAACGAGCTAGCCAAGAGGGATCAGGACTGAATTCCCAATCGAGGCCTTGATAAACACCGAAACCGTCACTGTCGCGCCAAAAAAGACTCGTGCGCGAGCGCAACTGTTGGCTGTCGGTTAGTCGTTGTTGGTAGATATAGCGACCTTGGGTATAGAGATCACCCTGTAACCCGCGCCGAATACCTGCACTAAAACGCAGTCGACTGGTTTCGCCTTGACTTGGGTTGAAGCCTAAACCAAGAATCCACTCGCGGTCATCCTGAGCGGAACTGAAAATTGAAGCACGGCGATAATTGTCGTCGCCAAAATTGAAATCGTCGACGCTGGTGCGGCCAATTATTGCCGAAAAGCGATTCTCTGTATTGGGCAGAGGGACTTCTACACGGAAACTAGAGTCGAGACGAAAGCCATTGTATTCGCTCCACTGTGGCTCAATCGATAGGCGACCTTGGGCGCGGCCGGTGTCTTCAAAGCTACGGTTATCACCGAAAAAATTGTCAAACCAGCGGGCGGTGCCATCAACCGAATACTCCACGCCAGATCTTAACGAGTCGAGCCACCCAAGCTCAAGTTCACTATCCTTGTCGTCTTTTTCTTGCTGTTGTTTAGATTCTTTCGATTCTTCGCTATCCGTTGGCATAGCCATACCGCTTGCTGGGCTTGCAGCAATAAGTAAAAGCAAGAGTAACCAAGGGTAGTTCATGTTCTTAGTCCATTAAAAAGTATATTCGATTCTTCAGCTTGCCCGATTCCTAACCGAAGGTCTAGATAAGGGTCATCGAAAATTCTGTAAAGTTTTTGCAGCCCGCCTTGTGCTATAATCCGGCACAATTTTTGTCGTGTTTTAGCTAGAAAATCGTGTGCATAGCGCAAGCTAAAGCCACTTCAGTAGTCACGTAGTAAGGATGATGAAATGACCAAACATTACGATTATTTGAGTATCGGCGCCGGGAGCGGCGGTATTGCTTCAGCCAATCGAGCAGCCATTCGCGGTGCAAAAGCCGCTGTCATCGAGGCCAAAGCGGTCGGTGGAACTTGTGTGAATGTCGGCTGTGTACCGAAAAAAGTAATGTGGTACGGCGCCCATGTTGCCGAAGCGATTAAATATAGCTCAGCTTATGGTTTTCAACTCGAACAAAAAGGCTTTGACTGGGGTACTTTAGTGAAGAACCGTGAGGCGTATATTGAGCGTATTCACGGTGCCTACCATCGCGGCTTTGACGGCAATAAAGTTGACTATATCGAAGGTTTTGCCAAGTTTGTTGGCCCAAATACAGTTGAAGTAAACGGTGAGCAGATTACGGCCGATCATATCACTATTGCTGTCGGCGGCCGCCCGACCATTCCCGCAGTGCCCGGTGCCGAATTTGGTATCGACTCTGATGGTTTCTTTGCATTGACTGAACAACCGAAAAAGGCGGTTGTGGTCGGTGCCGGCTATATCGCCGTCGAAATCGCTGGCGTTCTGCATGCACTGGGCACAGAAACACATCTTTTGGTCCGCCAAGATCGGCCTTTACGTTATTTCGACCGCGACATTATTGATACACTGACAGGCTTGATGGAGCGTCACGGTCCGACATTACATACTTTTGCTGAAGTGAAAGACGTGAGCAAGGACGAGAATGGCTTGTTGACCATTACCACACTCAATGATGAGCAAATTACGGATGTGGATTGCTTGGTATGGGCAATCGGCCGCGAACCAGCAACCGACAAAATCGGCTTAGATGCTGCGGGCGTCGAGACCGACGAACACGGTTTTATCCGCACCGATAAGTACCAAAACACCAACGTATCGGGTGTGTATGCAGTTGGTGATATTACTGGCGAGGCGCAGCTCACGCCGGTCGCAATCAAAGCGGGCCGCCTACTGGCGGAGCGTTTATTTAATTCGGCAATGCCAGACGCGCATATGGATTACAGTTTGATTCCGACCATTGTCTTCAGTCACCCACCGATTGGAACGGTCGGTTTAAGTGAACTCGAAGCAGTGGAACAGTACGGTGAAGATGCAGTGAAAGTGTATAAGTCCGGCTTCGCGGCGATGTACAACGCGATAACCCCTTATCGCGAACTGAGTCACTTCAAACTTGTTTGCGTTGGTGACGACGAGAAAGTTGTCGGCTTGCACGGCATTGGTGAAGGTATGGACGAAATTCTTCAAGGTTTCGCCGTGGCGATAAAAATGGGCGCGACGAAAGCTGATTTTGATGCCACGGTCGCGTTACATCCGACCAGCGCTGAAGAGTTCGTTACCATGCGCTAAAACTCCATGTTTCAGCCATTTATTGAAGCCGCAACGTCAAGTTTGCGGCTTCTTATTTGCATTTTCGGGAAGGACATTAGTGTCTTTGCAATTCTGTAAATTCGGCTATGATGGACAGAACACATTTAATTGAAGAGCAGCAGAAATGGACTTGCGTGCCGAACATTCGATTCAGAAGTATAAACAACGACTTCATGG
>JAMCWV010000227.1 GCA_023481025.1 Gammaproteobacteria bacterium | reverse complement strand
TCGAGTAAATGACTCATTTTTCAGACTCCAGTCCAGCTACTGCATTCATGTTTCAACGTCTACACTATGGTAATCTTAGGAAAGTGTGCTTGATCTGCATCAATGCGGCCAGCGCCGCGATCTGGCAGGGAATGGCCGAAATACCACCATGGTGGTATTTGCGTATAAACTTTAAGTTATTGTTTTATATGCTTTTATGTAATTTTATTTAGTTCATGAGGTAGTCATTCAATTACCCATGGGTAAAAAGGGGTATTCCAGGTGAAACAGCGACCTTCGTCTCTCGCAGGAAGTATTAGTCTGGCCTTATTTGCTATCGTTGGTCTGTCATTAGTGACACTCCTCACCAGCTATTGGCTGTCAGAAAAGGTGAACCGTGACCCAGAAGCATTAAATGTCGCCGGCTCATTACGCTGGCAAACCTACCATATTGCAATTGTCGCCACGCAAAATGACCCTGAGCGTCTTGAAATCGCCGTGCAGAACCTCAATCAAAGCTGGAACCATGCCTCTTTCCGACGCTTTGCCCACAATGACACAACGATTTACTCACATTTTCGCCAAGCACAGGCGAATTGGTTAGAAATTGAGCGGGTATTGCACGACGAGAATATTGACCCCGCGAGGTTTTATAGCCGACTAGTGGACCAAGTCAGTTACATCGATGAATTGGTTTTCCTCATCCAACAGGACGCGGAAAAGTCCGTTGGGCAGTTACGTTTAGTGCTTGTTTTGGCCTTATTCCTTACCGTCATTTTGGCAATTATCGTGCTGCACTGGTTACGCGTCCGCTTTGAAATTCCGCTGATTAAGCTGCAAGAGGCCGCCCGAAAAATCGGCCAAGGTGATTTCACCACGCGGGTCGAACTCGCCAATAACCGCGACGAGCTTGGTGTTTTAGCAAATACCATCAACAAAATGAGTGACACGATTGGCTTCATGTATGGCCGTCTTGAAACCCGTGTCGATGAGCAAACCCACCAACTCCAGCGCAGCCATATCACCTTGCAGCTGCTTTATGACATTTCCAAGCGAATCAACGAACATGCGCTCAATTACAATGATTTTCGTGACACGACACGAAAGCTCGCTGATGTGCTTGATCTCGATGATCTTGAGCTCTGTTTACTCACCGACGACGGTAAATCACCCTATCTGCAATTTCAGGCGGCTGAGCCAGAACGCGACCCGTGCCATGCGACCAACTGTGCCGAATGTATCCGTAAAGACGACTGCATCACGGTCGAAGACGGTGTTCGTCAGTACTACTATCCACTGAGCCGTGAACAAAAGCGTTTCGGTGTGATGGTTGCGCGCTGTCGGGAAAACCAAGTACTCCACGATTGGCAGCAACAGCTTTTAAAGTCAGTCTCTGATCAGTTAGCTCTGGCATTAAGCCTTAAAGCTGAAGAGGATCAAGTGCGTCGCTTGGCGATGGTCAATGAACGCACCGTGATCGCGCGCGAGTTACATGACTCCTTGGCACAAGCATTGTCCTATTTAAAAATTCAGGTAACGCGTTTAAATAAAGCGCTCGCAGTCAAAAACGAAGCGATTATTGAAGACGTTTCCAGAGAGTTACGCGAGGGGCTTGACTCGGCCTATCGGCAGTTGCGTGAATTGTTAACGACGTTCCGGTTGAAAGTCGACGGTGGCGGTCTACTCAATGCGCTGGAAACGACGGTGTCCCAGTTGCAGAATCAAACCGAGATGGAAATTCAGCTCGATTATCGAATTACCGACGTGCCGCTCGAACCCCATGAGGAAATTCATTTGCTGCAAATGGTCCGCGAAGCGGTCCAAAATGCCATGCACCACAGTGAAGGTAGCCATGTCGTGATTCGCATGGCGCACATGGCAAATACAGAAGACAAAATTGAACTCGCCGTTGAAGACAATGGTGTCGGTATTGCAACTGATCCGGAAAAATTAAACCACTACGGCTTGGTTATCATTAAAGAACGCGGCCGCCACCTCGGTGGTGAGGCGGAAATACTGCGCCGCGAAGAAGGCGGTACTGGGGTGTACTTCCGCTTTGTACCGCAATATCTGCAAAAGGAAAAGCTGAATATGTCACCGACGAACGTAGGTGACATACCGAGTATTCATCAATAATTCAGCGACAAACGTTCACCTTGGCGCACACCACTGACCACCTCAAGGTATTCGCTACCTTGATAGGTCTGTGGCTGACCTAAACGCACCAAACGCCGCTCACTACCGCTGTCGGTAATTACGTGAACATAATTAAGTTGGCCTAGACGCTGCACCGCAGCGGTGGGTACCAACAACACATCGCGCTCACCGGTGGGCACACCAACTTTGCCATACATGCCGGGGTACATATTTTCCGTACTGCTCGGAGCCAAACGCACTAAAAAGCTCCGCGAGGCTGTGTCTGCAGCCGGCTCTATTTCAACCACTTGGGCCTGCATACGCTCAGCGAAAGCGTCAAGTTCAATCGTCAAGGTATCGCCAATCGCAACATTTGCCAGCACAGACTCACTGACTGCAGCTTCAAGACGTAAGCTTTGAGGCTGATAAAGACTGACCAAGAGCATTCCGGGCGTAGCCGTGTCACCGGTGAAAACTGCTCGGCGACTCACCACACCATCAAATGGCGCGACAATTACGCTAAAGCCTTCACTCGTGCGTGCTTCTGACAGCGCTTCACGTGCTCGATTCAGTTCCGCTTCGGCACTATCTCGCGCTGCTCGCGCTTCATCGAGACGAGCTTCAGGCAATACCCCCTGCTGGACCACACTTTCAGTTCGTTGGAAGTTCAAACGAGCCTCGTTAACGCGAGCTTGCGCCGCAGCCAGCGACTGTTCCTGCTGACGCACACGAGCACTTAAGTCGTCACTTTCTAACCGCAGGAGGATATCGCCGGCTTGCACGACATCGCCGGCATCAACGAGCACCTCAGCAACACGTGCCGTGATTCGCGCTGAAATTGAAGACTGCTGACGAGCTTGTAAGGTCCCGCTAAAATGGCGTTCCTGTTGCACTCGGGCACGGATGACTTCGCCATTTTCAGCCGCTGTGGTCGAT
>JAMCWV010000046.1 GCA_023481025.1 Gammaproteobacteria bacterium | reverse complement strand
ACCTCACAGCATCAGTAGCCTAAGGCAGAGCAACAGACCTCCCGGGGTAATGCGCGTGACCTTCCCACTTATACCTGCCGCATCTACGTCCATAGCTTCCGTGTAAGTATTGGGCTTTGGCAATAATGGCTACCTCACCCACTATGACCGCCTCGTATGCGGTTTCTGTTCGTCAGGCCAGTGGTTTGCTTTCCGCTTCCTTCAGATTTCACCTCACGGTGAACACCCTTGCGGTTCAGCTAATGATTCCCCTTACCGGGCTCACAGAGGACTCTCACCTCCCAGTCATCCTGTCAGCACCACCTGCACAGGAACAGCGCCCGTCAAGGCGCTACGCGCCATGCCTGGCGCACCACATAAAAAAACACCAGCCTAGAGCTGGTGTTTTTATAGCGTCACAGTCAAACACAATTAATGCTGATGCTCACCGTCTTCGTCAACGATCACGCCACATGCAATACGGGCGCCGGCATTGCCAACTGGTTGCGAAGTTAAATCATCTGGCTGTGCATGCACAATAACCGCTTTACCGACAATACTGTTCGGGCCTGACAGCTCGAGTTTATGGTCAACCCATTCTAAATGAGCCATACCTGTTTCATCGGCTTGAAGATTACCAAGGTCACCAACATGGCGTTCATCACTTTCAGGTCCACCATGGTCAGCGCCGTGTGGATTAAAGTGACCTCCGGCTGAGGTTGCGTCTGGTGCAGAGCAGTCACCAAATTCATGCACATGGAAGCCATGCACACCATTGGCAGACAAGCCTTCAACATGCGCTAACACGAAAACGCCTTCGTCGGTCGGCTGAAACATCACGTAACCATGGATGTTGTCATTACCTTCGGTGCCATGCAACATGGCTGCAAACGCGCCCGATGTATCTGGCCGTTCATAGCTCGCATGATGTTCATGCACTGCGTGATCTTCTCGCTCAGCATAACCTTCGGCGGCAGCACTATGTTCGCCGTGCGTACCAGTATCACCACCACATGCAGCTAAAAAAACTGCCGCAGAAGCGGCAGTTATAAGTGTTTTATAATTCATGCCCTTCCTCCTATGTTAGGAAGAAAGCTTACCATGAACTGGGCTGATCGCCATAGGTTGTTGACGAATTCGCGCTTTTTTTAACTTTTGCAGCACTGCCGCAGGCATGCCTTTTGGCAACTGAACGGTTGTGTGAGTCGCAAATAACTGGATTTCACCAATATAACGCGAGTCTAAATCAGCTTCATTGGCAATTGCACCAACCACGTCGCCTGGACGCGCACCGTGTTCGGTACCTACCGCAAGACGGTAAGTGTCAAACTCGATGTTGCTAGCACGGCGTGCTTTTTTCTCACCACGCGGCTTGTCAGCGCGGCTACGCTCAGGGCGATCACCGCGGCTGCGGCTATCACGTGCATCACGGCCACGACGCTCACCACGGTCATTACGGTCACGGCTTTGGCGCTCTTCGCGGTCAAACTTCGGCTTTGGTTCTTCTTTCACGATCAACGGACGAGAAAGTTGGAATTCATGCAACAATGCTGCCGCTAAATCTTCAACGCTCATTTCCGTCGACTCGGTCATTTGTTTGACCAAAGACTTCATTGAATCCATGTCACATTTCTCTGCAACTTCAACTAGCTTTGTTTGTGCTTGCTGAATACGGAACTTCGTTAACTCACGACCTTGCGGGACTTGAACCATCTCGATGGTACCGTTAGTTGCACGCTCGTAACGTTTCAACAAGTGCATTTCACGAGGACGTGCAAACAAGATTGCTTCACCTGAGCGACCAGCACGACCAGTACGGCCGATACGGTGGACATAAGACTCAGCGTCTTGTGGTAAGTCATAGTTAAATACGTGTGAAACACCTGGGACGTCCAAACCACGAGCAACAACGTCTGTCGCCACAAGAATCCGAATTTGACCTGCTTTCAGCTGGCTAACCGTCGCTTCACGTTGGTCTTGGCTCATGTCACCATTTAAACCAGCTGCTTTGAAGCCTTGCTCCCGTAAGAACGCTGATACCGTCAAGGTGTCGTTCCGCGTACGTACGAACACTAATGCGAGCTGATAGTCACAAGTTTCGAGGAGACGGACTAAACCCGCGTCCTTCGTCATTCCTTGAACTTTCCAAGCTTTCTGAGCAATATTTGCTTTGGTTTGCTGGGTCGATTCAATTTTCACATGCACTGAGTCTGCTAAGAATTTCTGTGCGATTTTCTTAATTTGCGGTGGCATGGTTGCTGAGAATAAAGCACGTTGTGCGCTCGCTGGAACCTGTTCCATGATCCACTCGATATCATCGATGAAGCCCATGTTCAGCATTTCGTCAGCTTCATCAAGTACGGCCATCTTCAGGCTGCCAAGATCCAACGTACCTTTACGGACGTGGTCCATTAAACGACCTGGAGTACCAACCACAACTTGTGCGCCGCCGCGGAGTAGTTTAATTTGCGGGCCATAAGCTGAGCCGCCGTAAACGGTCGCAACAGTTAGGCCTTTCATGTACTTACCCATAGCTTCAATCGATTCAGCAACCTGAATCGCTAACTCTCGAGTTGGCGCTACTACTAATAGTTGAGCTCCACGCACGCGTGTATCGATATTTGCTAAAGCAGGTAAACCGAACGCAGCAGTTTTGCCGGTACCAGTTTGGGCTTCGCCAAGTACGTTTTGTTTTTCCAACAACGCAGGAATCGCCTGCTGCTGGATAGGAGTAGGGGTGTCGAACCCAAGTTCTTGGATTCCACGTAAAATTGATTCAGGTAATTCTAAAGCCGAAAAAGTATTAAATTCAGACATATTTGTCCCACTATCTAAGCTCCACCGATATTGGCGGAAACATATAAAATAATCAGACTCGGTAAACAGCTCGCACTCAACTCTCGTGAACTCGTCACGACAGATCAATTCAGCAATATACAATTGCACACAAACACCTTTTCAGTGTTTGATGACTCTCATTGCTCGTTAGCGATGGTAGACCAAGGCTGGGCATTGGCGTTTTCTTTGGTAGAAAACACAACCGACAACTGCCCCTTAGACCCTGTTCTCAAGTGAACGGACATAGCGTTTCGCT
>JAMCWV010000199.1 GCA_023481025.1 Gammaproteobacteria bacterium | reverse complement strand
GCACCACCTGTACAGGAACAGCGCCCGTCAAAGCGCTACGCACCGTGCCCGGCGCACCAAAAAAAAGCACCAACCCCGAGGGATTGGTGCGAAAGAAACTACAAAATGTACGATTTATTGCTGTGCTTTAGAAACTGTACGAGAAGTTCACAAATGCACGGCGACCTAACAGTTCATACTGAGAAGCAAACAACATGGTGTTACCCGCTGTGCTTACCCCTGAAGCTGAAGGTGAAGCTTGTGGTGGACGTTTATCAAACGCGTTTGCTAAACCAACAGTAATATCCATGCTATCCATCAAGGTTTTATTAACCGAGAACGAGTGCATCAAGTAAGTTGGCGCGTCGGCGATGAAACGAACGTCGGCGTATGTCGAACGTCTGTCACTGTTTGACACACTGCTAACGTATTGAATGTTCCAGTTAAAGCGCCAATCGTCACGCGTTAATGTAGTATTCAACGTACCTGATTGTTTCGGGTTACCTAAACGACCAATGTACTGAGCTGGCGTGCTGTCTACGAACTGCTTGAAGTAGCGCTCGATTTGCGTCATGTGGTTCAGACGCATACGTAAGTGACCAACCGGAGTTTCGGTTTGGTAAGTGATGACAACGTCAGCACCACGAATACGCTGTTCAGAGGTGTTCAAATAACCACCACGTACTTCGTCAACACCCCAGTCGAAGTTGTTTGCTTCGGTACCGGTACGACGGTCGATTTGACGACAGAATGGTTCATTTTCAAAACCATTTTCTGAGAAGTAACACTGGTTCAGCACGCTTCTGCCAGTAACACTCGAAATCTGGTTGCGGATGGTCACGTCGTAGTAATCGACTGACGCGGCGAAGGTATTTTCAGGGCTGGTATACACTAAACCAACACCTTCAGAGGTTGACGTTTCAGCGTTAAGAACACCTGCACCACCACCGGTAACTGAAGTCATTGAACCGCCAACACCAGCAACATAAGTTTCAGGTACGCCAGCAGCTTGACAGTTAGCCTGAAGGATTTCGTTAGTTGACTCAACCCAGTTGATACATGGATCGTCGTTCTGACCTAAGAAACCAGTTTGACCTTCAAGGTAAAGCTCGAACAACGCTGGAGCACGGAATGAAGTACCACGTGAAGCACGGGCACGGAAACCGTTACCGATCGTCCAGTTTGCGCTCAGTTTGAAAGTGTCGCCGCTACCGTAGGTATTCACACGAGTATGACGTGCAGAGGCAGTCACATCTAATGCTTCAATTAACGGTAAGTCACGCAGCAATGGTGCTTGAACTTCAGCGAATACTGCAGTGGTTGTTCCGCGACCTGCGGTGATACCAGCAGAGCTTAAGCCCCACGAGTTACCATTTCGGGTATGGAAACCAGGGGTGTCCTGAATTTCGTCGGTTTGGTAAGACACACCGACTGCTGTTGCCAATGTACCGTGCGGCAGGTCAAACAAATCACCAGTGATGTAACCTTCAACCGTGTCCTGTTTGTAAACAGTTTTACCTTTGTCTTCACCGAACAAGAAGTCAGCAACACCTTGCCCTAAGTCCGTGCCACTTAAGTGACCGTGAGTAAACCAGTTCACTTGCGTACACTGACGACCAGAGTACTCAGTCACACCCGTACAGTCATTCAAACCAAGTAAATTCTCATGAGCCATGAGCATCGAGTCAGCAAAGATAATCTCTTGCTTGTATTCACCACGGTTGAGTGACCGCTGCCACGAAGCTTCCCAGTTCCAGTAACCGAGAGAGCCTTCTAAGCCCGCAACGAAGCGCGTGTAATCGACGGTGGTTTCACTGCTGTAGTGATCGGTTAATGCAACCGGCATCACAGCTAAGTCATCACCATTATCTTGCCAACCTGGTAAGGTATTGATTGGAATATATGAAGCTAAACCAGGGTTGTTGGTCCAGAACTGACGTACGCTGTCAATTTTTGTCGTCCGTTGGCTGTGCATTAATTCAACAAATGCAGAAACTGTATCGGTAATGTCATAATCTGCTTGTTGGAACACAGACCAAACAACAGACTCTGGGATCATGGTTTGATTGCGGTGTAAATCACTGGTGTTATCTAACCAACCATCGGTTTCTTTACTGTGACCAGCCCAATACCAGCCATCTGGCGCTGATACAACGAATGGGTTACCGTACTCACCATCAGACGCTGCTCCTGGGAAACCAAAACCATCACGGTCAAACTGGAAACGGCCGCCTTCGTTAACCCACAAACCGAAGCCTGAGCCGTTACAGTGGTAGTCACCGGTGCGCGGATCGATCGGATCAGCACGCTCACCTGTGGTTGGATCGAAGAAATAACGAGTTGGACAACCGAAATGGTCGCGATCGCCACGTTTTAATCCAGTATTTACATTGTAGTCAGCAACGACACGGTACGAGCCGCGATCAAACGCCGTACCCCAAGTGCCATTAACACGGAACGTTTCGCCGCCAGATTCAAACGGCTGGCTTGCGGTTACATTGATGCTCTTCTCGTCACCGCGGCGGGTAATGATATTGATTACACCAGCAACGGCGTCAGAACCGTACAGTGACGATGCGCCATCTTTCAGGATTTCAACCCGCTCAACTGCAGAGATTGGTAAAGCGTTCATATCAAACGCAGCAACTTGACCGCGCGTACCTGCTGGTCCGGCGCGGCGGCCGTTTAACAGTACGAGTGTACGGTTAGCACCAAGACCACGCATTGAGATTGACTCGTTACCTGCACCACCAGCGGTTACGAAACCAACTGAGTAGGCTGAGATTAACTGGTCAGAACCTGAAGCGATAGTTGAAGTACGGAGTAATTCACCGAAGGTGTTCAAACCTTGTTCGGTGGCGATCTCTGCACTGATGATGTCGATTGGGGTGGCGCTGTCTAAACCGTCGGTACGAATACGCGAACCAACGATCTGAATTCGTTCAGGACGCTCTTGCTGCGCCTGTTCTTCTTCGTTTTCGTCCTGAGCATTTGCTACGCCGGCTAATGCCATTGTAGAAGCTGCGCCGAACGCCAGTGCTAAGCGCACTGCTTTGCTTAGTTTTGAGTTTGTCTACATTTTGAGCTCTCCCTGG
>JAMCWV010000220.1 GCA_023481025.1 Gammaproteobacteria bacterium | reverse complement strand
CATATCGGCGCTTATAAAGTCACCACCCCAGTCTTCCGGTACGACTTCATGATTGGTTAATTCTTGCTTAACCCGATCCGGACTGGCATCAGGTTTATCCATTTTGTTTACCGCTACAATCAGCGTAGAACCAGCAGCTTTAGCATGTTGCACCGCTTCAATGGTTTGAGGCATAACACCATCATCAGCTGCAACAACCAATACTACAATATCCGTGACCTTAGCTCCTCGTGAACGCATTTCAGTAAATGCCGCATGGCCTGGCGTATCCAGGAAGGTAACTTCACCACGGCTGGTTTCGACTTTATAAGCGCCGATATGCTGGGTAATACCACCGGCTTCACCAGAGGTCACTTTAGTACGACGGATGTAATCGAGCAGTGAGGTTTTACCGTGATCAACATGACCCATAACAGTGACCACTGGAGCTCGCGGAACCGCTTCGCCGGTAATTTCAATTGACGTTTCTAAAGCCTGTTCAACTTCATTTTCCTGAACTGGTTTCGCAACGTGGCCCATTTCTTCAACCAAAATAACGGCTGTATCTTGATCCAGCACTTGATTGATAGTGGCCATCGTACCCATACCCATCAAGGCTTTGATTACTTCAGCAGCTTTCACTGACATACGTTGTGCTAAATCAGATACTGAAATGGTATCCGGTACGCTAACTTCACGAACAACGGGGGCAGTTGGACGCGAGAAGCCATGTTCACTTGAAGTTTCAACAGTCGTCGTTTTTTGTGAAACGCCTTTTTTCTTCTTACGACGGCCTTTGCCTTCACTTACATGCAGCTCTTTGCGCTCAAACTCATCATCACGCTGGAAACGACCACGTTTTGCTGGTTTGTCTTTACTGGCAACGTGTTTTGCGTCTGCTTCTTTACGATCTGGTTTTTGCTCTTTAGCTTGCGCTTCAGCAGCTGCCAAACGTGCTTCTTCTTTGGCTTTTTCTAAAGCTTCTTCCTCTTCGCGGGCTTTTTTGCGGGCTTCGAGCGCTTTTTCAGCGTCGATTCTCGCAATATTTGCAGCACGACGTTTGGCATCGGCTTCTTCCAACTTTTTATGAGCCAGTTGAGAGGCTGTCAATTCTGGTTTAGCAGGTTGTTTTGTTGCCGGAGTAGGAGCAGATTGTTTGGCTTTTGCTTCTTCTGCTAAGGCCCGTTGTTCTTCTTCTGCCGCTAATCGCGCTTCTTCAACCGCCTGTCTTTCAGCTTCAATGGCTGCAGCTACTGCAGCAGCTTCTCTTTCAGACTCTTCCTGCTCACGGCTGGTTTGTTCTTGTTGTTTACGCGCAATTTCCTGCAGACGTAGTTGTTCCTGGCGCGAGACTTCTTCAGCATGCAGCTGTGCTTGAGATAAAACGGCTGGTTCTTCGGCTGGAGCTGCAGCAACCGTTTCAACATCAGTACGTTTTACAAAAGTCCTTTTTTTACGGACTTCCACACTGACACTTTTACCAGCTTGGCGTGAAGTACCACCACCTAACTTAATTTCACTAATAGATTTACGTTTCAGTGTAATTTTTTTAGGCGATGCGTCATTATCACCAGCTGATTTGCCATGTCTTTGCTGCAAAAATTGCAGAAGCGTTTGTTTTTGGTCTTCAGTGATCAAGTCATCCGGCTTGGAAACTTTAATTCCAGCTTCGTTAAGTTGATCTACTAAACGCTCAGGTGTGATACCGACTGTGTCGGCCAGGTCCTTAACCTTCATGTCACTCATTGGTTACTCCCCTGTTTCAGTTTGTTCGTCTGCAAACCATGATTCACGTGCTTTCATGATAAATGCGGCAGCTTGTTTTTCATCAATGCCACCAGCTTCTACCAATTCATCCACAGACTGATCTGCAAGATCATCAACCGTCATAACACCATGACTATTCAGTTTGGCAATTAACTCTGTGCTCATTCCAGGTATATCGTTCAATGTTTCGGCAGGAGAAGCATTTTCAATTTGCTCTTCACTGGCGATAGCTCTGGTCAACAACACATCTCTGGCACGTGAACGTAATTCGTTAACAATATCTGCATCAAATTCTTCGATATCAAGCATTTCTTGTTCTGGGACATATGCTACTTCTTCCAAAGAAGAGAAGCCTTCCTGTGCCAGAATCAACGCGACATCTTCATCAACATCCAGATCCGCCATAAAGGTTTGAATCAATGAGCTGATTTCGGTTTCGGCTTTTTGATCGGCATCCGATGCTGACATGACATTCAGTTCCCAACCAGTTAATTGGCTGGCAAGACGGACATTCTGGCCGCCACGACCAATTGCCTGTGATAACTGACCGTCTTCAACGGCGATGTCCATGCTGTGGGCATCTTCATCAACAACAATCGATAATACTTCTGCTGGCGCCATAGCGTTAATAGCAAAGCGGGCTGGCTCTTCATCCCACAGGATAATGTCAACACGTTCACCAGCTAATTCATTGGTCACAGCTTGTACACGTGAACCACGCATACCAACACAAGCACCAACAGGATCAATGCGTGGTTCGTGAGCTAAAACAGCGATTTTGGCCCGTAAACCAGGATCGCGGGCAGCACCCTTGATCTCAATCATGCCATCACCAATTTCAGGCACTTCCAGGCTGAATAGTTCAATCAACAATTCTGGCGCTACACGACTAACAATAAGTTGTGGTCCACGCGCTTCCGAACGGATTTCTTTTAAATAGCCACGAACGCGATCACCACTGCGGAAATTTTCACGCGGAATCATTTCTTCGCGAGGCAGTAATGCTTCAGCATTGCCACCTAAATCCAGCGTGACATTGCCGCGCTCTACTCGTTTAACTGTGCCGTGAATCATTTGGCCCAATTTCTCGCGATACATATCGACGACTTGGGCGCGTTCGGCTTCGCGTACTTTTTGCACAATAACCTGTTTGGCAGTTTGTGCAGCAATACGGCCAAATTCAACTGATTCCATTGGCTCGCGGATATATCCGCCAACTTGCGCATCGGCCTGTTTTTTTAATGCATCGGATAATGTGATGTGGGTTTCTGAAGATTCAAAGTCGTCATCATTATCATCAACAATCAACCATTGACGGAATTTTACTGGTATATTGCAGGGCTTTGA
>JAMCWV010000093.1 GCA_023481025.1 Gammaproteobacteria bacterium | reverse complement strand
CTTTTTCATTCCGACCATTTTAGGCACCATTTTGATTGGTGCATCATTGGCGCGTTTACAGATTTTCACCAAGCCGCTTGAGCACCGTAATGTCATTCGTAAGCTGCTTATTTTCGGCTTGGTCTTCGGCTTGCCGAGTGCATTGTTTATCGGAATTTTCGGTACGGACATTGAAATGATGATTCCGGATTACCGCGGGGCGCAAGTCTTTACCTTGCAAGCAGTGGCTAACCTAGGCCTGTGTTTAGCCTATATGGCGATTCTGACCATTTTATATCTGAGTGGTAAGAAGTGGATACAGTACTTAGCACCGGCAGGCCGCATGGCACTGACCAATTACCTGACGCACTCAATTGTTTTCACTACGTTATTCTACGGCTATGCTGTGGGTTTGTATGGTGAGTATGGACGTTTCGCAATTACGCTCATGGCCCTCGCTTTGTATGCCCTGCAACTCTGGTTTAGCACGTGGTGGTTGCAGCGCTATCAATACGGCCCCATGGAATGGCTATGGCGCAGTGCCACCTACTTGAAATTGCAGCCGATGCGCAAAGTCTAGCGCCTCAATACCGCCAAAGTTGCAGTGATTACTTTGGCGGATCAACGCGATAGGCGTTTGAGGTGTTATGACGAAACCACCCGGTAATACTAAACCGCTCGCGATGGGCGGTTTTTACTTCATGGACGAAGACATCGCTGAGAAAGACAACCAGCGTATTTTGCTGCGGTAGAATTGTTTCCAGCACCTCACCGCGGTCACCGTAAATCACCAGCTCGCCGCCATCTTCAACATGCCATTCAGGATTCATATAAAATACGGTGGTCAGCACGCGATTGCTGCGGCCTTTGAAGGCGTCGAGGTGCTTTTTATAGAAAGCACCTGCTTGATAGCGAGCTAAGTGGCATTCGTAATCGAATAAGCCCATGAATAAGCGACGATTTAAGCGTGTGCGCAGTTCATCCATGGTATTCAGATACACAGCTTCAGCTGCAATTTCCGGCCGCAACCAGCGAATGTGATCACTACGCACACGCGTGTTAACGGTGTGCTGTTGCTCGCGACCAATACCTGCCAACGACCAGTCCTGATCGGCCAAGGTTTGGGTGTAGCGATAGAGCGCAGCGACTTCGGCTTGTGGCAGAAAGTCGCGAATAATGACATAGCCGCGATCGGCTAAGTGATCAAACCGAGCGATCCATGCCTCGTCGGCGATGTCGGTCGTTAATTGACCTTGCGCTTCATGTAAATTTGCCAGTAATTGAGTCATCGCCTGAACGGTTGTTCCTCTGATACACTACCCGTGGTTTCGGGGCGCTCAATATACGCTCAGAATCCTGCCGAAGGTATAAAAATAGTTCGTTAAATTTCAATAGGATAGTCTATGCCAGAGTTGCCAGAAGTGGAAGTCAGCCGGTTAGGCATCGCGCCGCACCTTGAACAGCAGACCATCACCCAAGTGAAAATTTGGCAACCGCGCCTGCGTTGGCCAATCTCCAACGATGTGCTGCAATTAGCGGGAGAGCAGGTGACTGCGGTCAAGCGTCGAGCCAAATATTTGCTGTTGGAGTCTCGCCTCGGAACGCTCATTATCCATTTGGGCATGTCAGGTAAACTCCACGTGGTGCCAACAGCAAGTGAAAAACAAAAGCATGATCACTTTGCCCTGGAACTCGCGAGCGGCATGAGTCTGCGTCTGAATGATGCGCGTCGTTTCGGCGCGGTTTTATGGCAAGGCCTTGACGAAGTCCATGAAGCATTATCGAAGTTGGGTCCAGAGCCGCTTACGGATGACTTTACTGGCTTGCGTCTGTATGAAATGTCACGCGGTAAAACGGCTGCAGTAAAAGCGTTTATTATGGACAATACCGTGGTGGTTGGGGTCGGTAATATCTATGCCAATGAAGCCTTGTTTGCCACCGGGATCGATCCGCGTCGTGCTGCAGGAAAAATCAGTAAAGCACGTTATCTGGAACTCGGCGAAGCCATCAAAGTCATTCTCGCTAAAGCCATCACTCAAGGCGGAACCACGCTTAAAGACTTCCTTCGTGCGGACGGCAAGCCCGGCTACTTTAAGCAAGAGCTGCAAGTCTATGGCCGCGCGGGCGAGCCTTGTGTGCGTTGTTTGCAACCGATTCGCGCATTACGAATTGGTCAGCGTAATAGTTTTTATTGCCCACGCTGTCAAAAGTAAGTGCTCACTCAATTATTATTTCACGCAGCACGCTAATAAAGCGGTCGGCTTCAGTAATAAATGGCGCATGTGCGCTGGCGTCAAACTGGATGCTGGCGGGCATGCCACTCGCTAAGAAAGGCGTAATCGCGGAACTCGTAGAAATCGGCACTAAGCTGTCACGACGGCCGTACAAGCGCACTAGCGGCACTTGTAGCTCTTTGAGGTCTTGGCGTATGTCGACCTCGGCTAACCAGCGTAGACCGGCAACCAGTGCGTCGGGAGACGGTTCTGGACAGCTTGCTAACAGTGCTCGCATGGTTTTAATTTCTTCTTTCGCTGCAGGGCTACCGAGCGCTTGAACCGCGAGAAAGCGTTCTAAAGTTTTCTGGAAGTTGGTGCTTAGCTGATAACGAAATGCTTCGAGGGTTTCACGTTTGATGCCGGGCCATGCTTCGGTTTGCGCGCAAGGGGTACTGGTGCTGGTCGCAATGCCCTCGCGCGCCATAAAACAAGGTGAACTAGCAATCGTAATGACTTTTTTCACATAGGTCGGATAGTCCAATCCAAGTTGCGTGGCGAACAAACCGCCCATGGACCAACCGGCTAAATAAAACGAGCCGTCCAAGTGGTGGGCTAAGTTGGCCATCACCCGATGACAGGCTTGATCAAATTGACTATTGCCCGCCTGCCAAGATGATTGACCAAAGCCCGGTAAGTCGACGGTGACGACCTGCGCAAATTCGCGCAACAACGGACTAATCGGCGACCAAATCTCCTTATTCAAACCCCAGCCATGCAACAGAACCAGTGTCGGTGCAGCCTGATTGTGCAAACAAGGTTGTACGCGAACGCTTAATTCTCTGGCTTTGTTGGGCATGACGACTACCTTTGAAACGAGTAACAGGGTGACAACAAGGAGGTGTC
>JAMCWV010000039.1 GCA_023481025.1 Gammaproteobacteria bacterium | reverse complement strand
GATACCGTTCGACGCGTGTATGACGCAGTAGGCTTTGTCTTACCGCGCTAAAGATTGGTAAAAAGCCACCTTGCACGGTGGCTTTTTACTCTATGACAGGTAGGAAGGAACGAAGGAGAAAATAAATATGGGATTGGGATTATCGTTTATCGGCTTAGCCGTCGTATTGGTTTTAGTCATCCTTGGTGTGATTAAAGCCTATGAAATTATTATGAAAAACAACAAGAAAAAAGAGGACTAAACCATGGCGAAGGGAACGAGCGCTAAACTTGTGATCGGCATTGTTGTCGGTTTATTTGTACTACTTCTGTCAGTTGGCAGCTTTTATACCGTTGACGAAGGTGAGCGCGGCGCGGTCATCCGTTACGGTAGTTTAATCAAGATTTCCGACCCGGGTCTGCACTTTAAAATTCCATTGGTGGACAGTATTCGGAAAATTTCGGTACAGGAGCAAGTTGAACTGTATCGCAACATGGAAGCTTACAGTAACGATCAGCAGCCGGCCGTGATGAATTTGTCGGTGCGCTACCAAATCGACAGCAGCCGTGTGGACGAGGTGTATCGTAACTTCGGCACACGCCAAGCTCTGATCGACCGCCAAGTCACACGTATTGTGCTGGAAGAAGCCAAAACCGTGTTGGGGCAGTTTAATGCGGCGACCTCGATTCGCGAACGTGGGCGCTTGAACGCCGAAATGGCGGCTGCGGTACAGCGCTCGGTCACTGGTCCAGTGATTATTCTCGGTGTGCAAGTGGAAGACGTGTCATTCAGCGCAGCCTATGAAGAAAGCGTTGAGCAGCGTATGTTGGCCGAAGTTGCGGTTGAGCGTGAACGTCAGAACCTTGAGCGTGAGCGGGTCGAAGCAGATATCGTGCGGACTCGTGCTGCCGCTGAAGCGGATCGTGTGCGTGCTCAAGCCCAAGCGGAAGCAGACAGTATTCGTCTCCGTGGTAACGCCGAAGCAGAAGCCATTCGCGAACGAGCTGCTGCGCTGGCGGATAATCCGCTGTTAGTTGAGCTGGTGAAAGCGGAAGCGTGGGACGGAAAACTACCGACGACCATGCTACCGAATAGTGCTGTGCCGTTTATTGAAGCAAACAAGACAAACTAATCGGTTAGTCTGAGGGCTCTGCAGTGCTGTTGATGTTGGATAATTACGACTCGTTCACTCATAACCTGGTGCGCTATTTTCGTGAATTGGGTCAAGAGGTTCGGGTTGAACGCAACGACGCACTGACAGTTGCAGATATTCGTGCGCTGCAGCCGGCGGGCTTGGTGATTTCACCAGGCCCGTGTACGCCAAATGAAGCCGGTGTTTGTTTGCAAGCCATCAAAGAACTCGCGGGTGAACTTCCTATTCTTGGTGTTTGCTTGGGCCACCAAGCCATCGGCCAAGCCTTTGGTGCGCAAGTTGTGCGCGCTCAGGAAGTGATGCACGGCAAATGCTCTCGCGTGCGTCATGACGCGAGTCCATTGTTTGACGATATTCCAGACCATTTCACGGTGGTCCGATACCACTCCTTGGTTGTTGCCGCAGACTCGTTACCGAGCTGTTTACGTGCGACTGCATGGGTCGCCGACAAGGGGATGACTCCTGAAATCATGGCCTTAGAGCACAAAAATTTACCAATTTTTGGTGTGCAATTTCATCCAGAATCAGTGCTCAGTGAACATGGCCATAAAGTCCTCTGGAATTTTCTTAAAATGCTACCAAACTTCGATGTAAATCAACCTTTTATGGGTTTTTCTACGCTGCAAGAACAGCGTCCTCTCACAGTCGGCTAGCGTCCAGTCGCTGCATAGTTATGCGAGCCGCTCGCAATTCTAAATTTTCCGCGTTGATTCTGCTCGAAACTACCCCGCTCGAGCACAGACATTTGCTTTTGAACATGCCATAATGAGCAGATAATTAACTTGTCTGTACAATTCGATTTTTGGCAACAGGAGAAGCTTTTTTATGTCAGATCACATGCCAGTAACGCGTGCACTTTTCGACCAAGTCATGGTTCCAAACTACAACCCAGCGGCGATGATTCCAGTCCGTGGCGAAGGCTCGCGAGTCTGGGATCAAGACGGCCGCGAGTACGTGGACTTTGCCGGTGGTATTGCAGTGAGTTGTTTAGGCCACTGTCATCCAGTGATGGTGAATGCACTGACTGAGCAAGCCAACAAACTCTGGCATTTAAGTAATGTACTTACCAATGAGCCAGCACTCCGTCTCGCCAAGAAGTTAACCGACGCGACCTTCGCTGAGCGTGTGTACTTTGCTAACTCAGGCGCAGAAGCGAACGAAGCGGCCTTGAAGCTTGCTCGACGTTGGGCACTTGAAGTCCATGGCGAAAGCAAACAAGAAATTATCGCCTTCCATAAAGGCTTTCACGGCCGGACCTTCTTTACCGTGACAGTGGGTGGGCAACCTGCATATTCAGACGGCTTTGGACCAAAGCCAGGTGGCGTGCAGCACGTTGAGTTCAACAACCTCGACAGCCTTGCTGCCGTCATGTCCGACAAAACCTGTGCCGTGATGATTGAGCCACTGCAAGGTGAGGGCGGTGTTGTACCTGGCGACAAAGCGTTCTTGAAGGGCGTTCGTGACCTATGTGATCAGCACAATGCATTGTTAGTTTTTGACGAAGTACAAACCGGTTTTGGACGCACAGGTACCCTTTACGCTTACGAGCAAACCGGCGTGACTCCAGACATTCTAACGACAGCAAAAGCACTCGGCGGTGGTTTTCCAATTGGCGCCATGCTGACCACCGCAGCAATTGCTGCACACTTAAAGCCGGGCACCCATGGCAGCACCTATGGTGGTAACCCACTGGCCTGCGCGGTGTCGGAAGCGGTGATGAGTGTGGTGAACAGTCAGGAAGTTTTGGACGGCGTGAAGCAACGTGAACAATGGTTCCGTGATGCGTTAGCGAAAATTAACGACAAGCATGACGTGTTTAAAGAAGTGCGCGGCATGGGCTTGTTGCTTGGTGCCGAACTGAACGACAAGTACAAAGGCAAGGCACGTGATTTCCTCAATGCTGGCGCTGAAGAAGGCGTGATGGTGTTGGTTGCCGGTATGGACGTGATTCGTTTCACCCCATCACTGATTATTAGCGAAACCGATATCGCCCAAGGTATGGCGCGGTTCGAACAAGCAGTTGCCAAGGTTGTTGCTGCCCACGCTTAAAGAAAGGATTGTGTATGTTAGTGATTCGACCTATCGAAGCACGAGACTACGAGGCGCTGTACCATTGTGCAGTCGAGTCAGGGCACGGCTTTACGTCGTTGCCCGTGGACGAGGACCTATTGCACCGTCGTATCGAACGTGCAGAAGAAGCCTTTGCCAAAAGCCAGATCACGCAGCCGGGTGAAGAGGGCTACCTATTTGTCATGGAAGACACTGACAGCGGCGAAATTGTCGGTGTAAGTGGGATCGAGGGGGCGGTCGGGCTCTCGAACGCCTTCTATCATTATCATTTAGGTAAAGTGGTCCACCACTCGGCGAAGCATAACGTTTATAACGCATTGCAAACCCTGACGCTGTGTAATGACTACACCGGCGTCAGTGAGCTGTGTACGTTGTTCTTGCGCGAACCCTACCGTCAAGGTCGCAATGGTCGAGTCTTGTCGAAGTTCCGATTGCTCTTCATGGCGCAATTTCGTGAGCGCTTTGCCAAACAAGTTATTGCTGAGATGCGCGGTATTTCCGATGAGGACGGACGTTCTCCGTTTTGGGCGTGGCTCGAGAAGCACTTCTTCACCATGGACTTTCCAAGTGCCGATTACCTAACAGGCATTGGTGAGAAAACCTTCATTGCCGAACTTATGCCGCGCTTCCCGATTTACGTCAACATGCTAGATAAAGCAGCCCAAGAGGTCGTAGGGCAAGTGCATCATAATACGCTGCCTGCTTTGAAGCTACTGAAGTCAGAAGGCTTCCGTTTCCGTGGTTATGTCGATATTTTTGACGCCGGGCCAACGGTTGAGGCGGAAGTAAGCCAGTTACGGACGATTCGTAATAGTCGGATTGTGACCGTGCGCATTGGTCAGCCGGAAGTTAGCGAAAACGTCTTAATCTGTAATACCAAATTAAAAGATTTCCGCGCCTGTCAGGCCGACGTTAATCTTTGTGGCGACGATGTTGTGCTCACCCAACAACAGGCAGATGCGCTGCTTGTGACTGCAGGTGACCAAGTTCGTCTTGCCCCACTTTAAGGAGTACTGTGAAATGAGCTCGATGAAGAATTTGTTCATTAATGGTGAATGGTTGGCCGGAGCGGGTGTCGCCATGGAGTCGATTGACCCGGCGAAGAATGAAGTTGTTTGGCAAGGCCAAGCAGCCACGGCTGAACAGGTTGACGCGGCCATGACTGCGGCTCGCCAAGCATTTCCAGCTTGGGCGGCGCTCGATTTTTCTGAGCGACTAGCCATCGTTAAACGGTTTGCTGAACTGCTCGACGACAACAAAGAACATCTTGCTTTAGTGATGGCAAAAGACACGGGTAAGCCCTTGTGGGAAACCCGCACCGAAGTTGCTGCTATGGTTGGTAAAGTCGCGATTTCTGAGCGAGCTTACCATGAGCGCACTGGCACAGTTGAAAATGAAATGCCTGGCGCGAAAGCGTTTATTCGCCATAAGCCGCACGGTGTAGTTGCTGTGTTTGGTCCGTATAATTTCCCGGGGCACTTGCCGAATGGGCATATCGTGCCTGCCTTGTTAGCGGGTAACGTCGTGGTATTTAAACCAAGCGAATTAACCCCATGGGTGGCGGAAGAAACCGTAAAACTGTGGCAGCAAGCAGGGATTCCAAACGGTGTCGTGAACCTTGTCCAAGGATTTGTGGAAACCGGTAAAGCACTGGTGTCGCATCCGCAAATGGACGGCCTCTTTTTCACCGGTTCATCGACCACAGGTAAATTGCTACATGAACAATTTGGTGGTCGCCCAGATAAAATCTTAGCCTTGGAAATGGGTGGTAATAACCCATTGATCGTGAAAGATGTGAGCGATGTTGATGCAACGGTCCATAACATCGTGCAGTCGGCATTTATCACTAGCGGACAACGGTGCACCTGTTCACGGCGTTTATTCTTGCCAAATGGTGCGCAAGGTGACGCGATTTTGGCGCGCCTTGTTGAAGTGACCAGAAACATTGCGGTGGGTGACTATGACGCTGATCCGCAGCCATTTATGGGCGCGATGATTTCTGCGAAAGCAGCCGCGGGAATGGTTTCCGCACAAAACCAACTGGTTGCTTTGGGCGCCAAGGCCTTAGTCGAAATGGCCCAGCCTAATGCACAAAAAGGTTTTGTGACGCCAGGTATTCTCGATGTCAGTGCGGTTACCGCCATGCCTGACGAAGAACACTTTGGTCCGTTGTTGAAAGTGTATCGATATGATGACTTCGATGCGGCAATCGCCGAGGCGAATAATACACGCTTTGGTTTGTCTGCAGGTTTACTGGCAGACAACCGTGCTGATTGGGATCACTTCTTTACCCATATTCGTGCCGGCATTGTGAATTGGAACAAGCCGATTACGGGGGCAAGCAGTGCCGCGCCGTTTGGCGGTATTGGTGACAGTGGTAACCATCGCCCAAGTGCTTACTATGCGGCGGACTACTGTGCTTACCCAGTTGCATCGGTTGAAGCAGATAAAATGGATATGCCAGCCGCATTAAGCCCTGGCCTGAAATTCTGAGGAAGTAACGATGAGTGCACCAATGACAGCGAAAGTGCAGTGGCTCGACGGCATGAAGTTTGTGGCCACCTCAGGTACTGGCCACAGTGTCGTCATGGACGGCAACCGTGAAGGTCACGCTCCGACACCGATGGAAATGGTCTTGATGGCGGCGGGGAGCTGCTCGTCAGTCGACGTGGTGAGCATACTGGAAAAAACTCGCCAGCAATTTGTTCGTTGCGAAGTTGAACTTGAAGGCAAGCGAGCAGACGCGGTTCCAGCTGTTTTTACCGACATTCACATGCACTTTAAAGTGTACGGCAAAGACGTGGCTGAGCAGCATGTGGAGCGAGCAGTAAAGCTTAGCGCTGACAAATATTGCTCGGTGTCTATTATGCTCGGGGCAAGCGTGAACGTCACGCATAGCTTTGAAGTCATTGCCGACTAGAATCGAATAGAGCCCTTTCGAGGCCAGCGCCAAAAACAAAGCCGTCATCTGCCAGATGACGGCTTTTTTGATCCCATACGCATTCGCTGAGTCAGATCAATCGTTTAAGGCCATTCGGCGTTTCTCTTGCAAGCGCTGGATTAACGGCGTGAGAATCAACTCCATTGCAAAGCCCATTTTTCCGCCGGGCACCACTAAGGTATTCATGCGAGACATAAATGAGCCGTCGATCATTTGCAGATAATACGGGAAATCGACATCGGTTATGCCGCGGAAACGAATCACCACAAAGCTTTCGTCCATGGTGGGGATGTCTTTGGCACTGAACGGGTTAGATGTGTCCACCGTTGGCACCCGTTGGAAGTTAATATGCGTGCGCGAAAACTGCGGCACAATGTGGTGAATGTAGTCGTCCATGCTACGCACAATACTTTGCGCCACCGACTCACGAGAGTGCCCGCGTTCGGAAGTGTCGCGAATGAGCTTTTGAATCCACTCTAAGTTGACAATTGGTACCATGCCAATCTTGAGATCAACATACTTCTCGACATGATGTCGCTCTGTGGCTACTGCGCCGTGTAGGCCTTCATAGAACAGCATGTCGGTATGCTCAGGCAGCGGCTCCCAGGGTGTGAAGGTGCCGGGCATTTGATTATAGGGCACGGCCTCGTCGAAGCTATGTAAGTAATGGCGGTGTTGTCCTTGGCCAGATTCTGAGTAGCTGGCAAACAGCTTTTCAAGCGCATCGAAGTCGTTTGCTTCTGGGCCAAAGTAACTAATGTGCTTGCCTTTGTCTTGCGCCTTACGAATTGCAACATCCATTTCAGGACGGGTATAGCGATGAAAGCTGTCGCCTTCCACAAACGCCGCATTAATTTTTAAACTGCGAAAAATATGACGGACTGCCTGGCTCGTCGTGGTAGTGCCGGACCCTGAAGAGCCTGTAACGGCTATAATTGGATGGCGCGCTGACATGTAATCTCCTTATCGCCGCGAGCGATTAATAATGGGGTGGTCGCTCGTCAATCGGTTGTTCGTCATGGTTGTCACGCACTTGTTGTAACCGTTCGGCAAGAAGAACCAGATGCTTTTGCAAGGTTTGTAGTTCTTGGTTCTGAGTGGTGACTAAACGATTCAGCGTTTCAATCGTTTCCTCTTGAAATGCTAATTGCGACTCAAGGTCGTCACTCCGGCGCTCAAGAGCGGCCACTCGTTTCTGGGTGTCATTGTTTACATCGGAAAATGACATTCTGTGCTTGCCTCATGGTAATTGGTATGCGTTTGCGTATATGATAGTGCACTTATTTATAGCGTACAGTAACACGCCTTGGGCGTTGAAACTTACATCATAACGGAGAAATCCATGAAGTTAATGTCTAAATTTCTTGCATTCACTTGTGCAGCCCTATTTTTGAGTGCCTGTGGTGGCGCTCCAGAACAAAGCGATCTGTCTGATGAGCAGAGCTTACGTTCATATGCAGTGGGTGCGGCGTCAATGCGCGAAGCGCGTCAGTTACTTGATAATGTCAAAGAAGAGTACCCGGATCTGCAAAATGCAGAAAAGCAGCACATTATTCGCGTGGGCTTTGTGGATTTATTGCACCTTGAGCCGCAAGTCGACCAAGAGCGCTTTCAAATGGACTTGATGGGCCGTGGCTTACTCGACAAACCGCTGATGACCGGCTTACCTGAGCGCGGAGAGTTTGTGGTTGATGAAGAAGACGAAACCGCACACATGTTATACACCCTCGGTGCATACATGGCAGTGCAGGTCCTAATGGTCAACGACTTCTTGGCTGAAATCGACCAGCCGCTCGCAGGTAACGCAGTTGTTGAAGGCTTCATGGACACCTTTGCCAATGCAAGTCGCATGAGCGAAGAAGAAATTGATGAGCAATGGGAAATAATGCTGGAAACGCTAACCAGTACCCAAGAGCAAAACCGTGCGAACGCAGGTTCTG
This sequence comes from Gammaproteobacteria bacterium, assembly GCA_023481025.1. The sequence continues at coordinate 8,049 of JAMCWV010000039.1, read as the reverse complement.
AAAACTTGGCGTTAGGCTTAGCCTATCAGGAAGAAAATGCCCAACGTGAAGGCGTCGTGGTGACTGCGTCCGGCCTGCAATACGAAGTCTTACGCGAAGGCAACCCAGATGGCGCGTCACCTTCAGCAACTGACGTTGTTGAAGTGCATTATGAAGGTTCATTGGTGACCGGAGAAGTGTTTGACAGCTCTTATGAGCGCGGCGAATCAATCAGCTTCCCTTTGAATCGCGTTATTTCAGGTTGGACTGAAGGCCTGCAACTAATGACTGTCGGCGCTAAGTATCGTTTTGTGATTCCAGCTGAGTTAGCTTATGGTACAACTGAACGTGCGAATGGTGTCATTCAGCCGAATTCTACCTTAGTGTTTGAGGTTGAATTAATTGATGTTGTAAGTGCTAACAATCAATAAGTAGCCTAATAATACGAGGAAGCCCCGAGCTCATCGACATGAGTTTGGGGCTTTTTTTGTTGTTGGTGATTATTTGTGCACTCAATGACTGGTTTGACCTTTTTAAAATCAGAAACAATACTGGAGGTTACAAAAAAATAACATAACCAAAATGAGGGAAAACCATGTCTGCAATGGCCCGTCGTTCACGTTACAGCTTACTGGCTGTCGCCTGCAGTTTCGCATTAAGCGGTTGTTTTAGTTCTTCTGGCAGTGGAGGCACGAGTATGCCGCCAAACCCACCAGAAGGTAGTGGTCCGCCTCCAGAACCACGCCCTAGCTATTCTTTTCCGGCGGTGACAACGTTCGCTCCGGACAGTGTTAGCGCCGAGATTCGCCGCACGGACTTTGGTGTGCCGTATATTACTTCCGACAGTTTAGAAGGCATCGCGTATGGTACGGCATATGCTTTTGCCGAAGACAATATTTGTATTTTGGCTGACCAGATTGTCCGCTTTAATTCCATGCGTTCTGCTTACTTTGGCCCTGACGCGGTGCTTGGCTCTGGTGACAGTGCCAACGTTATTAATGACCTGACCTATAAAGCAATTGGCATTCGCGAACTGGCAGAAGAGAACATTAGTGGTCTCAGTGAACACAGTCGTGCACTGTTGCAAGGTTATGCCGCTGGCTACAACCAGTATTTGAGTGACACCGGTGTCGCCAATATCGCACCGCCATGCGCCGGCATGCCTTGGGTTCAGCCGATTACGCCAACAGATATGCTGACTTACGCGTTAGGTGTTGCATTATTACCTGGGGCAGCGAACTTCCTTGAGCCTCTGTTCATTGGCACACCTCCAGGAGTAGATTATTTACCTACACCCGTGGGTGCGACATCCTTTTCGATGAGCTTTGATGCGAATAGCGTCGAGATTCCAGAAACAAATCCGTCTGACTTAGGTTCAAATGGCTGGGCTTTAGGTAGCGAAATGACCGAGAACGGTCAAGGTATGCTTCTGGCTAACCCGCACTTTCCGCATGTGGGGAACCAGCGGTTTTGGCGTTTCGGTATTGAAATCCCCGGTGAAATGAAGGTTGTCGGTGGTTCATTGTCGGGTATGCCGGGTGTTGTAAACATTGGCTTCAACGAGAACATCGCCTGGACACATACTTTCTCCACTGCAGAGCGCTTTGTTGTTTATCAACTGCATTTAGACCCGAATGATGCGACCGGTATGACCTATTTAGTCGATGGTGAGCCGCGCCAGATTCAGGAAAAAACCGTCCAAATTCAGGTTGCAACTGGACCGGCTAGCAGCATTACATTGGAAAAAACCTTTTACCACAGTTCGTTCGGGCCCATGCTGTCGATTCCCGGTGCGTTCCAATGGGGGATGGACTTAGTCGGTACCAAGTCGGCGTTTGCACTCTATGACGCAAACTTACCGAACTTCGATATTCTCGACCATTGGCTTGGCTTAAACCTAGCGTCGGATATCGATGAAGTGGAGCGTTTGTTCCACAACAAAACAGGCTTAATCTTTAATAATGCCATGGTTGCGGATCGTCACGGTGATGTGTTCTTTACCGACGGTTCGTCGGTGCCGGATATCGATCCTGAAGCATTGGCTGATTTGCGTCGCGACTTAGCGTTTTTAGCGATTCGCGGTCAGGCACCATTCACTTTAATCCCTGCAAATAGCGAGCGCTTCCGAGCGCGCGGCGTGGTTCCACATGAGCGTGCACCGCGCTTGCGTCGTACTGACTTCGTGCAAAACTCGAATAACAGCTATTGGTTAACCAATCCGGCAGCGCCAATTGTGTCGAACGAGAACAACGACTACTTGCTGTTTGGTCCCGCCTTGGACCAGCAAACATTACGCTCGCGCATGGGCCAGCAAAAACTAATTGAACTGAGCAATGCCTCTTTAACCGAACTTGAAGAAGCGTTACTGAGTAATCGCGCTTATTTAGGCGAGGCGATTTTACCGGACTTGCTATCGATTTGTAGTGCTCGTGGCGAAACGCCAGTGGTTGTGTCGGGTACGGAAGTAAATATTGCCCCGGCCTGTGCTGCGTTAGCGCAATGGGACGGCCGCATGAACAAAGAAAGTGTCGGTGCGCATGTGTTCCGTGAATTTGCTCAGCAATTTAGCCGTAATCCGCAGTGGGCTATTCCGTATAACCGTTTTGAGCCGTTAACAACGCCAAATGGTTTAAGCAATCCGAGTGTTATTCAGGAGCAGCTCGCCCGAGCAGTTCTGACCATTGCGCAAACACCATTTGCCTTAGATGCGCAATTTGGTGACGTGCAGTTTGTCGAGCGTAGCTTGCCGAACGGTCAGCCGAGCGGTACCCGCTTGCCGTGGGGTGGCGCAAATAATATCGAAGGTGGGTTTAATGTGTTTGCCTCGCAAGGCGCCCAAGACGGTACCTTGTTACCTCGTCATCGCTACCCGAGTTTACCGGGGTCGCAAATGACAGAACACGGTTACCATATTACCAGTGGTTCGAGCTGGATGTTTGTTATGCGCTTTACCGAAGAAGGCCCTGAGGGTCGCGGACTTCTGACCTATTCACAGTCATCGGATATTCGTTCCCCGCATTACCTCGATCAAACGGAGTTCTATTCGGAGCAGCCGCGTTTGGCACCAATTTGGTTCCACCGTGCTGATATTGAAGCGAATACTTTGTCGGTCATCACAATTGGTGGCGACAACTAAGTTGCTATCTGGTAAGTATTAGTCAATTAAAAAGGGCGCTCCAATTCGGCAGCGCCCTTTCTTATGAGTGTAAGATTGACTTGGTTCAACCTTCGCTCACCGTGTATTTATTTGCACCCGCGGGCTCAGCGACCTCTTGGTCTGCCAACAACGCTATAAGCTGATCTTCTAGCTCTAAGCGAGTCTGCAGCGCTTCACCGAGTTTCGAAATATCAGGCGTAAAACGCGGCAGGGAATCGGTATCGCATACCTCTGCGTAGGTATCATGAAAGTCGAGCGCAACTTCCGTGGTTGTATGAATTTGCGGGTATATCTTTTTCCCGAACGCTTCCGTAGAGTGGTTGTGCGCATTAGCTTCGACCAATATATGGTCGTATAGCTCGAAATGGCCGGCGGACACGTAATCAATGAGAACTTCACAAAAGGCACGAATTTCTTTGGCGGGAGGTAATTGTTCCCAGTGCTTGTCATAAGGCGGTAAACTAGCGATTTGACAATAACGAACGAGTAGCTCTTGTCGCTCTTCGAGCCAGCGATCGAGTGCTTGGTGTAGCCCAGCCCATTGTTCTTTTGCGGCTTTATTGCGGCGTAACATAGTTGCTCCTTGTTCAGGCTCAACACGACCTGTGCTTCCACTGTACTGCGAGCGTTGCGAGAAAATCAACCATTATCGGTGGAAGTGGTCTGCAAATATCTGGCAAAGTTGTATGCGATACAAAAAAAAGAAGTGCTGGCACAAAACAAAATGGCGTTGAAAATTTAGGAGTAAGGGATGATTAAACCGGATGTAATGCCGCCCGCGGAGTCGGCGGTGTGGTGGTTTATTATAAGCGGTACGCAAGTCCTTGCGACGGTCAATGAAAATAGCTCTGAGCTTGTACCGTATGGCAACGCGCAATTTATTCCCGGTGCGGAAACAGAATACACAGCGCAAATTGGCGAGTACCGGGGAAAACCTGCTTTTGTGATGAGTCTCGTAGAACCGACGTTACTGCTGAGCGACTATGAATGGCAACCGCTGCGGGAGCTATTGCGATTTGGCGACAGTGAGCTATTCGCGCTCGCTGGTCGTGCTTGTCAGTTACAGCACTTTTTAACGACCCACCAGTATTGCGGCAAGTGCGGCTCTCACACGGTGCAGGATCGTAATGAACTTGCGGTATTGTGCCCGGAATGCGATTTTCGTTGCTACCCACGGATTTCGCCCTGCATGATTGTGGCGGTTTACCGCGACAATCAGATCTTGTTAGCGCGTGGAGTTCGTCATCCTGAGGGCTTATTCTCGGTGCTTGCTGGCTTTGTTGAAAGTGGTGAGTCGTTTGAGCAATGTGTGCATCGCGAAGTCTTTGAAGAGGTCGGCATTCGTGTTCGCAATATCCAGTATGTCACCAGCCAGCCCTGGCCTTTTCCACACTCATTGATGGCTGGATTCATCGCCGAATACGACAGCGGCGAGTTGAACTTACAGGATGATGAAATAATTACCGCTGACTGGTTTGACTTAGATCAGCTCCCCCGCACACCGCCACTTGGTACCATTGCCGCGCGTCTGATTGCAACGGTAAAAGCTGAAGTTCAGACGCGAAGCTGATAGAATCTCGCGCAATTGATTGAAAGGAAAAAAACATGAGCCAAGAGTTAAAGAATGATCGTTATTTGCGCGCCCTCATGCGTCAGCCGGTGGACCGCACGCCAATTTGGATGATGCGTCAAGCGGGCCGTTATCTGCCAGAGTATCGGCAAGTTCGTTCCCAAGCTGGTGACTTTATGAGCCTGTGCAAAAATGCCGAGCTGGCCTGTGAAGTCACATTACAGCCGCTTCGCCGCTTTCCATTAGACGCTGCTATTTTATTTTCGGACATTCTGACCATTCCAGATGCAATGGGACTTGGCTTGTATTTTGAACAAGGCGAAGGCCCGCGTTTTAAGCATCCAATCCGCGATGCCAAAGCGGTTGAAGCGCTGCCAGTGCCAGACCCAGAAGACGAGCTGGGTTATGTCATGAATGCGGTAAAAACCATTCGTAAAGCTTTAGACGGTGACGTGCCGTTAATTGGTTTCTCTGGCAGTCCATGGACCTTGGCCACTTATATGGTCGAAGGGGGCAGCACGAAGAATTTCTCGGTTGTGAAATCGCTAATGTATCGCGAACCGAAAGTCATGCACCAATTACTCGATAAGTTGGCACAGTCGGTGACCTCGTATTTAAATGCGCAGATTACCAATGGCGCTCAAGCCGTGATGATTTTTGATACCTGGGGTGGTGTGTTGTCGCCGCGCGACTACCAAGAGTTTTCCTTGCGCTATATGCAACAAATCGTTGATGGCTTAGTTCGTGAAGCAGACGGTCGTAAAGTTCCTGTCACATTGTTCACGAAAAATGGCGGTCAGTGGCTCGATATTATGGCCGCGACGGGTTGTGATGCTCTGGGTGTCGACTGGACGACCGACTTAGCCACTGCGCGCGCTCTAACTGGCGGCAAAGTGGCCCTGCAAGGGAACATGGACCCAAGTGTTTTGTATGCAGCACCTGAGCGTATTCGCGAAGAAGTTCAAACTATTTTGGCAAGTTATGGTCATGGTCCTGGCCATGTCTTTAATCTTGGCCATGGTATTCACCCTGAAGTCGATCCTGCGCACGCGGAAGCCTTCATCAAAGCGGTTCACGAGTTTAGTCCTAGATACCATAAGTGATCGTTTTTGCGACCAGTTTCGATATATAAGCGTTGAAGGTGCCCGGACGCCGGGTGCCTTTGGTTTACAATAGCCTCAACGCTATCGCTGAACGAAGTATAAGGAAGCTGGGAGCATTATGTCGAAACGATCTTTTTTTACCCCTATCTCCGTGGTTGCCGTAATTATGGCAGCGGTTGTCGGTTATCTATATTTTTCTGAAGACGACCCTACCGGTGGTATGCGGCCACCAAGCGCAGCTAACGTGGTTGGTGTGCGCGCTGAGATGATGGAGTTTCGGGACGTGATTGAAGGTCTGGGAACAGCTCAGGCTCGAGAGTCCGTCGACATTATGGCTCGTGTTTCACAATCGGTTCGCGAAATCTTCTTTTCTGACGGCGATGACGTTGAAGCAGGGCAGTTGCTTGTTTCTCTGCAAAATCGTGAAGAACGAGCTCGTGTCCAAGAGCTCGAGTTTCGTTTAGCGGATAGCGAACGCCAGCTCAGCCGTTTACGGGAATTAGCTCAAGAAAGTGCGGCATCGCGCAGCATGATCGAAGAGCAAGAGGTTCGCGTTGAGCAAACTAGAGCAGAACTTGAAGTTGCTCGCAGTCGTTTAGAAGAGCTAAATATTTATGCACCGTTTTCAGGTCGCCTTGGGACGCGTCGCGTCAGTATCGGGCAGCTCGTCCGCCCAGGTGACGTCATTACAACGTTAGATGATATTTCTCCTATTTTTGTCGACTTCAGTGTGCCGGAGCTTTACTTGCCAAGCCTTGCTGTGGGTCAACGTGTTGTTGCCCTGTCGGCGGCTTACCCAGGGCGTGAATTCGAAGGTCGAATTGCTAGCCTTGCCTCGCGCGTCGACCCAGTCACACGTTCAATTATGGTTCGGGCGTCGGTGGCCAATGATAACCTCGAACTGCGTCCGGGCATGTTGTTACGGATGCAACTCGAACGTTCGGTCGACCTGACTTTGATGGTTCCCGAATCTGCCGTGATTCCAATTCGCAACGAACACTTTGTTTACACAGTTGAAGATGAGCGAGCAGTGCGGACTACCGTGACGGTTGGCCGTCGTTTACCGGGGTGGGTTGAGATCACGAGCGGACTTGACGAAGGCGAAATGATTGTCGTTGAAGGCACGATTCGTGTTCGTGATGGCTTACCAGTCAACGTTACACAACGGTAACGAGGAGCGTAAGCGATGATTTTATCTGACGTATCTATTAAACGCCCCGTATTTGCCACGGTCATCAATATTATTTTGATTATCTTTGGCGTCGTGGCGTTTAGTTCGCTGCCGTTGCGCGAATACCCCAATATCGATCCGCCGGTTGTTTCGATTACCACGTCCTATCCGGGCGCAAATGCCGAAATTATCGAGACTCAGATCACACAAGTGATTGAGGAACGAATTAGCGGTATCCAAGGAATTAAAACAATTTCATCGAATAGTCGTGATGGCCGTTCGCAAATTACCATTGAGTTCGAAGAAAGTCGCGACATCGATGCTGCAGCGAACGACGTTCGCGAGCGGGTGCAACGGGTATTGCGAAGTTTGCCCGAACAGGTTATGCCGCCGGAGGTCACCAAGGCGAACGCTGACGAAGACACCATCGTTTGGTACAACTTACGCAGCGAGAATATGACCACGCTGGAGTTGACCGACTTTGCCAACCGCTACATTGTTGACCGTCTCTCGGTCGTCGATGGCGTAGCCCGTGTTAATATCGGGGGTGAACGGCGTTATGCAATGAAGCTCTGGCTAGACCGTAATGCAATGGCAGCGCGGGGTATCACCGTTTCCGATATTGAAAGCCGCTTACGCGCAGAGAACGTCGAACTACCAGCGGGTAGTATTGAGTCTCGCGATCGCGAATTTACTGTGCGTGTGGCACGTAGTTACTTATCCGCTACTGATTTTGCCAATATGTCGATCGCAACCGGTAGCGACGGCTACCTAGTTCGCCTCGGCGAAGTTGCGCGCGTTTCGTTAGAAGCCGAAAATGACCGCTCTGAGTTCCGTGGTAACGGAATTAACATGGTTGGTTTGGGCATTGTTCGACAGTCGGATGCGAATACCCTTGAAGTTGTCGAAAACGTCAAACGCGAAGTGGAGCGTCTTAGCGCGACCTTACCAGCGAGCATGTTCTTGGTGCCGAGCTATGACTCCTCGGTATTCATCGCTGACTCAATTCAGGAAGTTTACAACACCTTATTCATTGCCATGGCTATGGTCGTGATCGTCATTTATTTGT
>JAMCWV010000072.1 GCA_023481025.1 Gammaproteobacteria bacterium | reverse complement strand
AAATTCCGTCGCAGCATGGCGACTTCCGCCAACGCATCGAGTAACACATAGGGTGTCGCCGCCATCGACTGACACCAAATCACTTCGTCATTTCCAATCGCTGAGACTGCCTCAACAGCAGAGCTTACACGCATATTCTTGTCCTTAATCGTTGATCGTCAAGATGCTCATGTAGTCGGGAACATCAACAGAGAATTTGGTTGTTGCCAGCAAGTGATCTCGGAAGCATTCAAGCGCGTTGGGTTCGCCATGAACTAAATGAATTCCCGTTCCTGCTGGCAATTTCGAGTCGTGGAGCCATTGGGTCAGCTCCTGATAATCAGCATGACCAGAAAGGCCATCAAGGTTGCGAATATTCGCCCTAACGGGGATCCAGTCGCCGTGCACCTTGATATTCTCGACCCCTTGCATCATTTTGTCGCCACGAGTACCACCAGCTTGATAGCCACTAAAGAGCACGGTCGCCCGATGATCCGCCAACCAATGTTTAAAGTGGTGAAGTATTCGCCCACCGGTTGCCATGCCGGAACCAGCAATGATGATATGTGGTCCATTCTGTCCCGCTATCGCCTTCGACTCATCAACACTATGGGTATATTCAACGACGTTCTCGGCGCGTTCGCACTGCTCGGCCGTGAGTCTGTGATATTGGTGATGCGTGCGATAAATATGCGAGACTTTTATCGCCATCGGGCTGTCGAGAAACACTGGGATTTTCGGAATCTTGCCTTCGTCCATTAAAGACACAATAAGATGCTGCATAAGCTGCGCCCGCCCCACCGCGAAACTCGGAATTAACACCGGTCCGCCATTCTTCGCTGCTTCATTAATAACCTCGGCGAGTTCTTCACGCACATCAGTTTCCTGATGGCGGCGATCCCCGTAGGTCGACTCTAATAACAACACATCGACCGGCGGCAAGGGTGCCGGTGGCTTCATTAATAAGTCATTCGAACGGCCGACGTCGCCGGAGAAACCAACGCGCTTGCCATTGCTGCTGAGGATAACCGCAGCGGCGCCAAGAATATGTCCGACTGGGTGTAGTTCGAGCTTGATATCGCCAACCTGAAATTGCTGACGAAACTCAACCGGACGAAATAATTTCGTCGCTTTTTCACCTTGTTCGGCGGTATACAGTGGTTCAGGTGCTTCATGTTTGCTTAAACCGTGGCGGCCTAAGAACTTCGCGTCTTCTTCTTGAATTTTGCCTGAATCGGGCCACAGTACTTTACACAAATCTGCGGTGGCATCATGGGCATACACCGGGCCACGATAACCATGTTTATACAACACCGGCAAGAAGCCACTATGATCAAGATGAGCGTGGGTCAACACGACTGCATCAACTTTGTCGATACCTAAAGGTAACGGCTGCCAGTTTCGCCGCCGCAACCATTTATAACCTTGAAACAGTCCACAATCGATTAAGATTCGTGTGCTTTCAGTCTCTACCAAGTATTTCGAACCAGTGACGGTTTCCGTGCCACCAAGGAAAACAATGCGCATCTGTGACTCCCGTTAATCAATAACAACCTTAGTATGGTCTAACTTGTCGTCGTTTTTCTTGTTTTCTCGCAAATTAGTGACGTTGCGCAATCTTTTCTCGCTTTTCAACGTATGCTAACTATGGCAAATTAGCGGCACGTTGCAAACAGGAGTAGTTATGGCCGATCTGGATTTTCAAGTACAAGCATTTCTCGATGACGATAGCGAGACCTTCACCTATGTGGTTTATGAGCAAGAAGGTGCGCAAGGTGTCATTATCGATCCAGTGCTGGATTTTGACATTAAATCCGGTCACACCTCACATCATGGTGCGCAACGTGTGCTTGATTTTGTCCGTGCTAAGAATTTAACGATTCCGCTAATACTCGAAACCCACGCCCATGCAGATCACCTGTCCGCCGCGCCCTTCTTGCGCGATGCGTTAAACGCAGAAATTGGCATTGGTGCGCACATCCGTGAAGTCCAAAGCATTTTTAAAGACGTATTTAATCTTGAAAAGACATTCTTACCCGACGGCAGTCATTTTGATCGCTTATTTCAGGATGGCGACACATTTACGGTTGGACGGCTGCGCTTTCAAGTCGTGCATACACCAGGTCACACACCTGCTGATTTAACCTATGTGGTGAATGACCAAGCCATGTTTGTCGGTGACACCTTGTTCCTACCCGACGTGGGCACCGCTCGCTGTGATTTTCCCGGTGGTTCAAGTCAGACTCTCTATCAGTCGATCCGCAAGCTACTCAGCTTTCCAGTCGACACGCGCATGTATATTTGCCACGATTATCCGCCAGAGGGACGCGCTCACCAGTTTGTCACCACAGTTGGTGAACAACGCAAGTCGAGTATTCATATTCGCGATGGTGTCAGCGAAGCCGAATTTATGCGCATGCGTGACGAGCGCGACGCCACACTTGCCATGCCACGTTTAATTATTCCAGCGATTCAGGTGAATATTCGTGCCGGTGAGCTGCCGCCTGCTGAAGATAATGGTACCGTATACCTGAAAATCCCATTGAATATGCTGCAATAAAGCTAGGAAACTCTTATGTCGATTACCTTTGGTCCCTTTGCATTTGCTACCACCCATCTCATCTTTATTGTTGCCGCTATTCTTGCTTTCGTGGTGGCTTGGCTGGTTAGTCGACGCAGCAATCAGCGCGTTGCCGACTCGGTATTTAATGTCTTGGCTGTCGGCTTAATAGTCGCCCGTGCAAGTTTCGTCGTGCGTTACTTTGAGCTCTATGCCGAAGCACCATGGCAAATTATCAACGTTCGAGATGGCGGCTTCGACCTGTGGGCCGGCGTCATCGGTGGTGTTTTAATGGCGGTTTGGGAAATTATTCGTCGCCGCAGCATTCTGCAGCCATTGGCCATCGCCTGTGTTTCCGGTGTTTTGGCCTGGGGTGCAATGACAACTTGGTACGACTTTAAGTACGGCGATGAGCTCTGGGTACCCGAGATTCGTTTAGCGACTCTCGATGACCGGCAGGTATGGCTCAATCGCGAATATCGTGGCAAGCCACTCGTGGTGAATCTTTGGGCAACATGGTGCCCGCCGTGTGTGCGCGAAATGCCATTGCTTGAAGACGCTCAACAAAAGTGGCCCGATGTGGCCTTTGTCACTGTCAATCAAG
>JAMCWV010000253.1 GCA_023481025.1 Gammaproteobacteria bacterium | reverse complement strand
GGATTGCATTTGGTCTTGACCAACACCAACAGAGAATGGGACGGCCGTGCGCAGGCGTTGTTGTTTCCCCCAGAATTCTGCCAGTTGGGCATGCGACGTTAGTCCCTGAATGCGGGCGATATCATCGGCTAACGGCTTTAATCCAAGCGCTTCAATCGTTTCTTCATCCATATATGAGCGATACAAATCGCCAATTTTCTGCCGATCAGATCCTGCTTCACCTTGTTGCTCAGCAAACTCCATGACGATTTCAAGCACATGCGCTTCCGCCTGTTCGCGAAGCTCATCAAAACTTCCCCACCGCGCCCGATCCGCAGGAATTTCAGTTTTATCTAACCAGCCACCGTTCACATAACGGAAGAAGTTCTCACGCGGGCTTACTGACCGATCCATATTTTCAAGTTCAATACCCGAAACTAATCCCGTTTGCTCAGCCGAAACGACATTTTCCGCCGCGATTCGAGATTCGCTTGATTGATTTTGAACCGCGTCGCTACATGCACTAAGACCCAGCGCCAATGCAATGCTCGCTGAAAGCAGCGTTAATTTAGACATAGAAAACCTTTATTTAATGGGGTTACTTGGCAAAGTCTTCTGGAGTTAGTCGCAAAAGTCTAGCCGTTACCGGATTAGCCGCTGTACCCATGCGACCAATGACTCACGGACGTGCGTAGGCGGGAAATTCGTGAATCTGTAAATCATAGTCTTGCAAAATACCTTGCAAGTTATAATTCAAGGTCAACGATAACATCCGGGTACTCCCGTCCCCCTTACCGCTTTGGCCAACCCAGGTATAGTTATCCCACAACACATCGCCGCTGCGTCCTTGCGACGAAGGTGTTCCCCACCAACGCTGAATTTCACTATTAAGCGTCTGCCCCGAACGCAGCCATTGTGCCGCACTCGCTTCAGTTAACTCAGTAAGTGCAGGAGCACGGGTCGGTTCCCCGCGACGTGTCGGATCGCCATCCGAGGTACTAGCGCACGCAGCAAGTAAACTGAGACTGATGAGGATTAGAGTAATTTTCAAATAGTTGCTCATGGTTTTCTCTCTTTAGGTCGCCGGTAACGGTTTTAACGGCGTTTCACAATCATCCGTGTAGATTAAGTCACCGACTTCAACGCCCCACTCAGCGAATTTTCCTGCATTCACTTCCAAAGCCATGCGCAACGGTTGCTGTGACGGGTAATTTGGGCATCGCGTCGGGAAAATACTCCGACATGGTTCCATGCTGTACATTTCTTGAATGCGACCGTCTGCGCCGATATAGGCAATATCAAGTGGGATCCTCGTTTTATACATCCAAAAAGCACGCATGCCATTCTGTGGATAAACAAACAACATTCCCGCTTCAGCAGGCAGACTCTCGCGTTCCATCAACCCTTTTTCCCGTGATGTACGATTGGTTGCCAGTTCAGCCTTAATTTTCACAGGTTCTGCAGCGACTAAACATAATGTTAGTGATTGCTGGTCTTCTTCAGCCTGAGCCAAACTGAATGCGCTCGCTGCGGTTAGAGCGATAATCCACTGCATCAACCTTGTTTTCATCTCATTAATTTCCTGTCGTTGTTGAAGTCCGAGCAATGTCTTCAGCAAGCATACCGTCATAATAGCCTTGCAACAGAGTTTGCCAATTGGAGTCCTGATAATAAAATGCGTTCCCTTGCTCGTCTTGAACAGCCTTCTTTTCTTTTAACAATGACCGCTGTAACCGCTGTAAATTTTGCTGTTGCCACGTTCCGTTCGGCCGAATTCGGCAGCGATCAAAATCAATCAAATAGACCTGCTCACCTCCATCCTGCGTTTGTAGCAAAATATTGTGGCAATTGAGATCGCTGTGAAAAACCTTATGGCGATGAAATACTGCGATGGTAAACCCAATCCGATGCCAGATATCATCGCTCAACTCTGCATGTTGTAGCGCTTTAAATAAGTCTTGGCTATTGATGATCCGTGCAATCAATAAGTCAGCGCGATAAAACAATCCACAGCGTTGAACATTTGCGGCAATTGGTGTGGGCACAGGCAACCCGAACTCGCGCATCTGCAGTAATAGCCGAAACTCGGCGACACTGCGACTTCGCGCTTCGCCTAAGTACAAAAATTGGTCCTGTAAAAGTTTACCCGGCAGGCCACCGCGATAATAATGGCGAAGTACCCAATGACGGCTATTCGAGATTACAAAATACACCGTATTTCGGCCAGTACTTGTCCCTACGACTGCCTTTTTGCGCTGCCAGTACTCAGGCTGAAACCAAGACTGAATCGTCGTTGTCTTCGTGTCCGCCGGGACTTCGTCCGTGTTGACCAAAAATGTACTAGCGTCGCCGCTCTGCAGGCGTGCCACTCGAGCAGCGCATGTTGACGTAAGTTTCATCCATGCCTCCCTTCACAGACTTGGTGGATCGTCGCTAAATATCGACGTGTAGCTCCCTGGTGATCAGCAAACAGCTGCTGCGCTTCTTGGCTCAAGCGTCGCGCTGTTTCTGGCGTCGCCATTAAGCCAATGAGCGTACTTGCTAAGGAATCACTATCCTGCACCCAGCGAACTGCTTGCAAGCGATCGAGTTCGTTGTAAATATCTTGAAAGTTAAAAACATGCCGCCCTGATACGATAGGGACACCAAAAACCAACGGTTCCAATGGATTATGCCCCCCGCGCGTAATCAAACTACCACCGACAAAGGCGATACGCGCGAGACCATACCAAAGCATGAGTTCGCCCATGGTATCGGCAAGCCACACCTGTGTATCAGTGAGGATGGGTTGCCCGCTGCGCCGGCGCACGAATGAGAACTCATGCTCTTGCAACAAATTTGCGACTTCGTCAAAACGCTCTTGATGGCGCGGCACCAGAATGAGTAACGCATTCGGATAACTTTGCTGAACTTTTTTAAACGCTTGTAAAATTATTTCTTCCTCGCCAGCGTGAGTGCTCCCCGCGGTAATGATCAGGCGGTCAGCGAGCAAGTTTTGATACGACTGAATCTGCTCACGCTGCGTGTCCGGAATCTGAAGATCAAACTTCAAGTTTCCAACGGTCTGCACTCGGTCTTTTTGCACCCCGATGGCGACAAATCGAGACGCCTGTGATTCTGTTTGAATTCCACAATAACGTAATGCTCCCCAAGTTTGGGCAAACAACCAATCGAG